>JALQZD010000050.1 GCA_023258495.1 Polaribacter sp. | reverse complement strand
GTAGTATTTCCAATAACTGCATAATCTGAATCACCTTCGTCCCCATATCTTACCATATCAAAATCGCGATCTGCGATTTGAATCATTTTATCAGCAGAGAAATCATATAAGGATAAGAATGATTTTCTTTTATCATTTTTTACCTGTAATTCCTGAACCGTGTACAGTCTAGGTTCATCATAAGTCCACACCTCCACATTCACAATCTCCTCTGGAAGTAAGGTAGTATCTTGTACGATTGGATTATCTCGAAGGCCAAAGAATAAACGACTCTCGTTCTTAGAAAAACGTAAGCTTTGATCTGAAGAAACTAATAATTTACTGGTGTTATTTTTTGAAGAAACTAGTTTTTTTGCTTCTGAATCGCCTGATTTCCAAGCAAAAAGATTTGGTTTTTTAATTAAGGACTTCGTCGTATCAGCATCTACAACAAAACCAATTTTATTTCCAGAATCTGCAATTACAAATTGCGGATATTTGGTTTTAGAATGACTTTCAAAAACTAATGACGAAGAACTAGTTGAAACATCATATCGATAAACTCCACTTTTTAATTCTCCTTTTATTCCGGTTGTACTATAAGCAATGGATTGACCGTTCATGGCAATGGCATGTTTTGTTACATATCGTAATGTATCCTCTTTTTGAGTTTCCAAATTGCGAATTACCAAATGATAACCATTTGTTTTAGACACCGATTTTACTTTCTTCTTTGATTTGGTTTTGGTCTTGTCTGACTTCCCTTTTTTTGATGGTATATTTTCCATATAATAAGCAACAATTCCAGACCATTTTTGTGGTACATCATACCCTTTTACATTCGGAATCTTTTTCAAACTCTTTGATGCCATGGTATAAATTATCAAAGTATCTTTTACGAATTTACTCTTCTTCACCTTTCTTCTTTTCATTTCTGTAATGCTGTCTTTCCAATCGTTTACCGAAAAAATAAGGTGCTTCGAATCGTGTGTGAATTGTGCCTTTTTTATTCTAGGGTAAGACATAATGGATTCACCATTTGTTGTTTTAAGATGAAGGATTTGATCTTTTTCTCCCTTTACCAATCCGTACATGAAGTAGGCTCCAGAATTGGAAATATTTGCATTTCGAATCTGATTCCAAAGTGCTTTATCTTCATGTTGCATGACTTTTTTCTGAGCGTGAATTGAGATGATCAAGAAAAGCATCAGTATTAATGACAAAGTTCTCATAAATGGAAAGTTTTGAATTTGAATCTTGAGATTATAAATATACTAATTGCTATTCGATTCCATACATGAAAAAAAAAAGTGATTGCCAAAGAACAATCACTTTTTTTTGAGTATCAAATTAGTTTTTAATAATGCCTTGTCCTTCTATCCAAGGAGCTCCGGCGGCTTGTAATTTTCTTTCAATTGCAGGCATTGTCATTTCTGCCACATTCCTCAATTTTGATTTTACGCGAACCAATTGCGATTTCACTCGATTTAATAGGTTTTTGTGATTTCCTGTTGGTCCATAGGTATTTCCAAATGCCCGCCATGCTATTCCCCTACCATCATTAGCCGTTGGATGCGAACGTTCTCCAATTTCACGTTTAACAGGATGTCCCCTCAATTCTTTTTGGATGGCAAGTAATTGAATTCTTACAGCATTAATATCTTTTAAGATCTCATCATTTGGAGCCGTTGTTTTATTTGCTGCGCGTTTCATAGCACCAATTTTTTGCATTTGATTGTCCATCATTACATTGGTAGCTAGCAAATCTTGTTGGAATGCCAATACGTCATCTCTAAATGAATTCATATCATCATATGACTTTCTTGGTAAGGCGCCATCATACATTGGAACTACTTTAAATGCTTTTGGTTCTTGCAAAACGGTTGTTACTCCATCTACCCTCTTCACCAAGGTAGCCGTGTAATTTCCTGGAGTTACCATAATGTTTCCTGTTCCTATTCCGTCACCGCTTTGATTTAATCGCTCACCTCCTTTATTCGGATAATTTAAACGCCAATTCACGCGATTAAAGCCTTTTCTATTTGTCCCTCTAACGGTATTCACGATGTTTCCTTTATCATCTTTAATGATTAAAAGAATGCTTGGTCCATCTTGATTTTTCTCTGTTTCCAAAGCATCCCAACCTGGAAAATTCGTATTGGTTTTTTCTCGTTTCTTTCGCTTATCCTTTAATGATTCTACTTTGTTTGCCATGTAGTATGTAAAACGAGCCCCGAATGGTGCGTTTGGTGCTTTATATTCTGCATCTCCCTGACTTCCTACTCTGCTTGCTTGACCATACCATAACGCATCTTTAATCGGGAATAAAGTCGCTTCTTGCTTCATTACTGACAGATTGAAATTTCGGAGGGCGCTAATATCATCGAGAATAAAAAATCCACGTCCGAATGACGCTCCAACCAAATCATCCTCTCTTCGTTGAATGGTAATATCTCTAAATGAAATGGTAGGAACTCCACCTTTTAGTTTAACCCAATTAGATCCACCATTGTAGGTGAAATAAATACCATATTCAGTTGCTGCAAAAATCAAATCTTTATTGATGTGATCTTGTACCAATCTCCATATTAGGGTTCGTTGTGGCAAATCTCCATTAATAATTTTCCAGCTTTTACCTTTGTTTGTACTTTTTAGAATGTAAGGTTTATACACACCGTACTTATGATTATCGACTGCCGCATACACCACATTTGCATCAAATAAATCTGCCCGCACATCATTGACAAATGGCACATGATCTAAACCTTTAATCGAATTTAACATAGACTTGCGCCAGGTTTTTCCACCATCTTCCGTGGTTTGAATAATTCCGTCGTCTGTACCTGCATAAATCAATCCCTCTTGTTTTGGCGATTCTGAAAGTGATGTGATTGTATTGTAATTGGACATAGCACCAACGTCCCAAGGATTATCCCAGCTTTGTTGTTTCCCAAAATATGGAATGGTCATCCGTTCCTGATTTAAAGTCAAATCTTTAGAAATAGCGATCCAATCGTCTCCTCGATTGTCTGATCTCCAGACACGTTGTGAAGCGAAATACAATCGCTTTGGATTGTGGGGACTTACCAATATAGGTGCATCCCAATTGAATCTTTCGAACGGATCGCCATCCATTCCTTGCGGCTGAATAAAAACGGTTTCTTTTGTCGTTTGATCAATTCTCCATAAAGCACCTTGTTGAAATTCGCCATACGTAATATTTGGATTTCCTGGCTCAATAGCCGATTGATGTCCATCGGCACCTAAGGTTTTCCACCAGTCTGAATTCGCTATACCATCCGAATAAATAGTATTCGAAGGTCCACCGTGTGATCCATTATCTTGAGTGCCTCCATAAATTTTATAGAATGGTTTGGAATCATCCACAGCTACTTTAAAGTATTGTGTAATGGGTAAATTCCGGATGAACTTCCAGCTCTTCGTGAGATCAAAACTTTCATATAATCCACCGTCTGTTCCAAATAAAACGTAATTCGGATCCGACTTTTTGAAAGCCATTGCATGCGAATCAACGTGCTTGTTTCGCTCATTCATGGTGTAGAAGGTCTTTCCGTGATCATCCGAAATTTGAACGTAGTTATTCATCAAGAATAGTTTTCCTTCGTGATGTGGAGAGGCATACAGCTCCTGATAATAATGTG
>JALQZD010000010.1 GCA_023258495.1 Polaribacter sp. | reverse complement strand
TGAACTGGTCGGGGTGGCAGGATTCGAACCTGCGACCTCCGCGTCCCAAACGCGGCGCGATAACCGGGCTACGCTACACCCCGGACTGAGCGTTTAAAAAATGTCTGGTAGACATTTTTAGCGAAGGGGCCAGCCGGCGCTTGGCCTTTCTAAACTCATTCTGGCGGAGAGACAGGGACTCGAACCCTGGCGACCTAAACGGTCGACAGATTAGCAATCTGCTGCATTACCACTCTGCCACCTCTCCTACAAATCACTAACAAATATCAAAATTTATTAGCGAGTGCAAATGTACCATTACAAATACAATTTACCAAGACAAAAAATAAAATTATTCAGGGTATTCTACTCGAACATGGTAAATATTCATCAATTTTTTTTTGATGACTTTTTTGATGAGTTCGATTTCTCGTAGCGTGATGTTGGAGTTTTGAAATTGGTTGTCCTCCACCTGTTTGTTAATGATTCGATCAATCAAATGATCAATCTTTTCTGCTGTTGGTTCTTTGATACTTTTTGATGCCGCCTCTGCCGCATCACACATCATTAAAATTGCAGTTTCCTTAGAGAACGGAATCGGACCTTTATATTGGAATTTCGACTTATCAATTTCATCATCCGGATTCATCTCAACCTCCTTGCTGTAGAAATAATAAGTTGTCGTTGTTCCATGGTGTGTTCGGATAAAATCAATTACCCGATCTGGAATGTTATTTTTCTTGGCTAACTCTACCCCCCGTATCACATGATCAATAATAATCTTGGCACTATCACTTGGTGACAATTCATTATGTGGATTCACACTGGTAGACTGATTTTCGGTAAAATACTGTGGATTGGCCATTTTACCAATATCATGGTACAAAGCTCCCGTACGCACCAACATCGAATTTGCACCAATCTCATTAGCTGCCGCTTCTGCCAAATTCGCTACCTGCATAGAGTGCTGAAAAGTACCTGGAGCCTCCTCATTCAACTCTCGCAACAACTTGCTATTTGTATTCGATAATTCCAATAAGGTTACATCTGATACGAGTCCGAATAACTTCTCGTAAATATAAATCAGAATAATCGATAAGAAGGATAATAATCCATTGGCAGAAAACATCAAGAAATAATCGAAATTCAATTGCGAAGCATTTCCTTCCTTAATGATAGAAAACGCAAAATAGGTCACCATATAAATTATGGTAATCTGGGCAACCGAAATAAAGATATTGGCTCTTTTGTATAATTCAGATACCGTCAGAATCGTTACAATACCTGCAATAATATGCAGATAAATAAACTCAAAACTGTTAGGAACTATAAATCCGAGCAGCAATACCGTCAATACATGCGCAAACAATCCTAATCGAGCATCAAAAAAGGCTTTTAATACAATGGGCAATACACTTAGTGGAACAACATACAAATAATCTGAATTGTACTTGATGACCAATGTTTGAATCAGAATCATCAACAAAATATTGATGAATATGAAGGTTACTTTGTTGTTATCGTCAAAAATTTCAATTCGATATTTATTGAGAAACAACAGCAACATCAGCAATGCAAGAGATACTAGAATAGTATATCCGAAAACAATCCAGTTGTAATTGGATTCGGTCCATACTTTTGATTCCGATTCACTCTTTAAAGAACGAAGCATTTCCAATTTCTTTCCTTCAACAACATCCCCCTTTAAAATGATTAACTCACCAGAAGTCACCTTTCCTTTGGTGTAAGAAATATTATCAACCAGGTTATCAATGATTCTTTGGGTGAAGACGTTGTCATAAAACACATTAGGTTTTACAATATCTGCGAGCAAATCTACCATGATAAACTTAGCAGCAATATTTGCATCGTTTAGTTCCGTATTAATTAGATTTAAAACCTCTTTATTGGTGTAGAGTTTCCTGAAAAATGTATCTGAAACCTCATTGTTTTTTCGAATGGCTATAATCTCATCTTCTCGTGACACCTGATTCTCACTCACCTCTTCTATGTATCCTTCTTTATAAATGGAATTTAAAATAGCTTCGGCATCGAAAGCGAGTTGGTTGATGTCTTTATCCGGAATCGAATCCGACGGTTCGACACGCGCGATTTGGGTTTTGAAATTATTCATTACTTCGGTGACAATATCCTGATTATACCTGAAGTATAATTTCGCATTCACTTCGATCTCTTTGGTCTCGATGATTATCTCATCCTCAGACTTTTGAATCGCAAAATCAAATGGCGCATACAAATTGTCATAACGCCATACTTGACCATTCGAAAATTCATATTTGAACTGCCCTCCTTTCGGGAATAAATACACAATCGCAACCGTAGTTAAAAGGAATAGTAAAACCTTGTAAATAATCGTGTTTTTTCGATAAACTTTATTCATGAAATCACTCATGCAGCAGTATTTAGAATAACAAACTTAGTTTAAAAAAGTGAACTCCAAAAATTACTTGATTTCATCCATTTTATTTTGAGGTGAAAATGGTTAATTTTGCATCAATATTTAAATTTTTACTCATGAATGAAGTCGTTATTGTATCTGTTGCCAGAACTCCAATTGGTAGTTTTTTAGGTAGTTTATCAAACATTCCTGCACCAAAATTAGGAGCTATTGCAATGAAAGGAGCATTGGAGAAAATCAATCTCAATCCGGCAAAAGTTCAAGAAGTTTTCATGGGTAATGTAGTATCTGCAGGATTAGGTCAGGCACCTGCCAGACAAGCTGCAATATTTGCTAAAATTCCAGACACCGTTCCTTGCACAACAGTGAATAAAGTATGTGCATCTGGAATGAAATCCATCATGTTAGCCGCTCAAAGTATTGCCTTAGGAGATAATGATATTGTTGTTGCTGGTGGTATGGAAAACATGAGTATGATTCCGCATTATGTACATGCTAGAAAAGGAACCAAATTCG
>JALQZD010000387.1 GCA_023258495.1 Polaribacter sp. | reverse complement strand
TCATTTACGAACCAGACGTTAGCGCAAATCGAACTTTGGAGGAATGTAGATCAGTATGAGAATAAGGTCTATACCTTACCAAAACACTTAGATGAAAAAGTAGCGAAGTTACACTTAGCGAAAATCGGTGTTGAATTGACTGAATTGCGTTCAGATCAGGCGGCATATATTGGTGTAACCGTAGAAGGACCATTCAAGCCAGAGCACTATAGATACTAAACTTGATTTTGGATTTGCGAATTTCGAATCAAGATTTTTCAGATAAGAACAAAAGAGACCTCTCCAATTTGAGAGGTTTTTTTATTTTTAAGCATTAAATTAGCTTTATGCCTACTTCTAAAAAAGTCGGATTATTCCTTGGTCCTCTGTTATTCTTTGTAGTGATTAACCTTCCGTTCGAAATGGTTTCAGAACTCGGAGACAAGGTAATCGGAGTAGCAATATGGATGGTGATTTGGTGGATTACGGAGGCGGTACACATTGCTGTTACTGCTTTGTTACCCTTGATTTTATTCCCGTTACTCGGCATTATGAATCCGGCCGATGTTGGTGCTAATTATGGCAGTCCGATTATCTTTTTATTCTTTGGTGGATTCGTTTTAGCACTCGCTTTAGAAAAAGTGAATCTGCATCGACGTATTGCCTTATCAATCATCAAATTGACCGGAACCACTCCGAACCGGGTAGTACTCGGATTTATGATTGCGACCGCTTTTATGAGCATGTGGATTAGTAATACAGCGAGTACCGTAGTGATGTTACCCATTGCGATTTCTGTGATTAAATTACTAATTGATGATGAAGATGGATTTACGGCTGGAGATCGAAATTTTGCCTTGAGTATTATGTTGGGAATTGCGTTTTCTGCGAATGCCGGAGGAATCGCAACCGTAATTGGGACGCCGCCGAATTCGGTATTAATCGGGTTGTTAGAGAATGAATACAATACCGAAATATCCTTTTTAAAATGGATGACGATGGGACTTCCATTTTCGATTATGCTGGTTGCCTTTTGTTATATCGTGTTAGTGAAATGGATGTTTCCGTGTCATGACATCAAATTCACTACTTCAGCAAATTTAATTCATACAGAAGTAAAAAAGTTAGGCTCGCTATCCAAAGAGGAAAAACGTGTGTTGACCATTTTTGCCATTACCGTTTCGCTGTGGATCACGAGAACCTTAATCAATACTATTTTCCCAGGATTGGGATTGACCGATACGATAATCAGTATGTTTGGAGCGATTTGTTTATTTGCGATTCCGTTGAATTTGAAAAAGGGAACGTTTGTACTCGAATGGAGCGATACCAGCAAGCTGGCTTGGGGCATCCTATTACTTTTTGGAGGAGGTTTGGCCCTAGCAAAAGGAATGGCGTCAAGCGGACTGGTAGATGCGATTACTCAGGTGATCAAAGATGGAAATTTCCCGGTATTCTTAACTGTGTCTTTTCTGATTGTTCTGATGTTGTTCATGACCGAGCTGATGAGCAATGTGGCATTGGTTGCTGTGTTAGCTCCGGTAGTAGCAGGAATTGCGATCGGATTGGGAATACCAATGTTGTATGTATTAATTCCAGTCACTATGGCGAGTAGCTGTGCCTTTATGCTACCCATGGCGACTCCGCCAAATGCCATTGTCTTTGCCAGTGGTTATGTAAAAGTGAATCAGATGGCGCGCGCAGGAATCATACTCAACTGTATTGCAGTTGTGCTATTGATATTCTTCTACCAATTTATCATTCCGATTTTCTTCTAACTAAAACGGAACAATTCCGTAGGCTTCATTTAAAAGAAGAACTCCAATGAGGAACACAAAAAAGTACATGGCCTGGATAAATTTGATATTCATTTTGGTAATTCCTTTGGTCGTGGTTCTTGGGAAGGTAAGGAGCATAATTCCTTTTAATAAGGCCAGCCAACCAAAAAGGGTTACTACTAAACGGATATTCGCTTCCCAAACATTATGAAAAAGAATGTTGAGCAAACCAATAATGATTGCCAGGAACGAAATGAGAATGGTAAACTTTTCATCTTGTATATCTTCTATAATTTGTTTGATACGTTTCGGATTAAAACACAAAATGAAGAAGAAAATCACACAATACCAGCCCCAGAATTTAAATAGAAATAATGATGTATCCATAACTGATGATTTTATCCAAACAAGTTACGCAAAATGAAGCTAAGAAAGAAATGGCTTCGTTTGACAATGGGGTCAAAAAAAGAACCTACCTAAAAAAGGCGGGTGATTAGATTGTTATGGAAAAGAATGCTCATTTGAGTATCGTAAAGATATAATGAGGTAATTCGATAAAAATATACTTTATAGAACTTCTAAATTTGGGTTGCTGCAATTTAGTATATTGTTTAAAACTTATTTTATTGGAAAATCAGCTGTTTTTGTTTAAGTTTGACTTATCTAAAAATTTTAATATGCTATTTAAAAAGAAACCTGAACATGTATTAAAATTATTCTTCGCTCTAATTTTTGTACTACTTTTTTTAAATGTTGTTGGAATTATCTTTACCTACTATATCAATTTAAATTCAATCTTTATAAACGAATATATAAGG
>JALQZD010000370.1 GCA_023258495.1 Polaribacter sp. | reverse complement strand
AGGTATATGCCGTATACACCATATATCCTGCAGTAGAATGCACCATTCCTTTTGGTTTTCCTGTGGATCCTGAGGTATATAAAATGAATAATGGATCCTCTGCATCCATAATTTCAGCATCACAGTCTTTAGAAGCTTCCTCCAATAAGGGTTGTAACCAGAAATCACGACCTTCTTTCATTGAAATATCACTGTTGATTCTTTTGGCGACCAAGCACGATGTTACTGTTGGGCAAGTCGTTAAGGCCTCATCAACAATTCCTTTTAAATCTATTGTTTTTGCTCCTCGATAAGAACCATCCGAAGTGATTACCATTGTACAATCACTATCCTGTATTCTAGTTGCCAAGGCCTGAGAAGAGAAACCTGCAAACACTACAGAATGAATCGCTCCGATTCTTGCGCAAGCCAATACTGAAATGGCTAACTCCGGAATCATTGGTAAGTAAATACAAATCCGATCTCCTTTTTGAACCCCTCGTGCTTTTAACACATTTGCGAATTGATTTACGCGTTCACTCAATTGTTTATACGTAATGTATTCTGTGGGTTCATCCGGATTATTAGGTTCAAAAATGATGGCATTTTTATGTCCATTGGTATACAAATGGCGGTCAATACAATTCTCTGTAATATTTAGTTTTGCACCTTCGAACCATTTCACTTCGGGTTTGGTAAAATCCCAACTCAGTACATTATCCCATTTCTTTCGCCATAAAAAATGTTCCTCTGCAATTTCATCCCAAAACAATTCCGGATTTCTTACCGATTTACGATACTCATGGAAATATTCCGGAAAATTCTTAATGTGATAATTACTCATAATTCATTCTATTAATGCTGATGTGCTTGGCCAGCACCACTTGGTATTCTAATGTTTTCTACGATTTTTTGAACCTCTATCGGAGGTTTAGGTGTAAATGTCGAAATAATCAAAGAGACGACAAAATTTAAAAGCATAGCAACGGTTCCAAATCCTTCTGGGGAAATACCGAACCACCAATCGTCTTTTGTTCCTCCTCCAAACCAATCAAATTTAAATTTCAGCATATAAAAAAGCATGGCTAAAATCCCAACTGCCATTCCGGCAACTGCTCCTTCTTTATTCATTCGCTTGTAGAAAATACCCAAAACTATTGCAGGAAAGAATGAGGCCGCCGCCAAACCAAATGCCAAGGCGACTGTTGCGGCGACAAAATCGGGAGGATTAATTCCAAAATAACCAGCTACGCAAACCGCAACAATTGCTGATAATCTCGCAGCTATCAATTCTCCTTTTTCTGAAATATTCGGATTCACCATTTTCTTAATCAAATCGTGAGATACAGAAGATGAAATCACAAGTAACAATCCGGCCGCTGTAGATAACGCCGCAGCCAAACCACCTGCCGCTACTAAAGCAATCACCCAATTCGGTAATTGTGCGATTTCCGGATTCGCCAATACCATGATATCCTTATCGACAATCAATTCATTTTCAGAAGCATCAGCTACATACTGAACTCGACCATCTTTATTTTTATCAGTAAACTTAATCAGCCCGGTTTTTTCCCAATTGCTAAACCATTCTGGAAGTTTATCGTATTCTTTATTGCTAACGGTTTCTATCAAATTGGTTCGTGAAAATACAGCAATGGCCGGGGCCGTGGTATACAAGATAGCAATGAATAACAATGCCCATCCTGCCGATTTTCGTGCATCAGAAACTTTTTTCACCGTAAAAAACCGAACGATCACATGAGGTAGTCCTGCTGTACCAATCATTAAGGCAGCTGTGATTAAGAAAACATCCAAGGTAGATTTACTTCCGCTTGTGTATTCTGCAAACCCCAATTCTTTATGAAGGCCATCCAATTTATCCAAAAGGTAAATACCATTTTCATCCACCCCTCCAAAACCTAATTGCGGAATCGGATTTCCTGCCATTTGAATCGATATGAAAATTGCCGGTACCATAAAGGCAAAAATGAGTACGCAATATTGAGCCACCTGCGTATAGGTAATGCCTTTCATCCCTCCGAGAACTGCATAGAACAAAACGATAATCATTCCGATAACCACCCCCGTGTCAATATCGACTTCCAGAAAGCGAGAGAATACTAGACCTACCCCTCTCATTTGCCCCGCCACATAGGTGAAGGAAACGAGTAAAGCACAAAATACCGCCACACTTCTCGCGACGTTTGAATAATACCGATCCCCAATAAAATCAGGTACGGTAAACTTTCCGAATTTTCGCAGATAAGGCGCTAACAACAACGCTAATAACACATAACCTCCTGTCCATCCCATCAGATAAACCGAACCGTCATAGCCATTAAAAGAGATTAATCCTGCCATCGATATAAAGGAGGCAGCAGACATCCAATCGGCAGCAGTTGCCAACCCATTGGCTAAAGAAGATACTCCTCCTCCAGCTACATAAAATTCTTTGGTTGATCCGGCGCGCGATAGAATCGCAATTCCGATGTA
Source organism: Polaribacter sp. (assembly GCA_023258495.1). Classification (GTDB taxonomy): domain Bacteria; phylum Bacteroidota; class Bacteroidia; order Flavobacteriales; family Flavobacteriaceae; genus Polaribacter. The sequence goes on along the minus strand of JALQZD010000370.1, from coordinate 5,359 downwards.
TAGTGCGAATGTAATTCCAACTAAAACCCAAGTCCACATTTGAATGCTCATCACAATTTGTTTTTATTAGTTATCGAATCCAAATTCCTTGTCCAGTCTATTCATCAGTCTGATGTAGACAAAAATTAAAATCACAAATACATAAATGGAACCTTGTTGGGCAAACCAAAAACCAAGTTTAAAGCCACCTAGTCGAATGGTATTGAGTTCATCAACCAGAAGAATACCAAATACAAAAGATACCAGAAACCATATGGATAATAAAATACTAAGATAGATGAGGTTTTTTCGCCAATAGTGCTGTTTGAGTTTTTGATTGTCGTTCATATTGATTCATTTTGAACCACAATCTAAGATTTTCTATTGTAAAATGAAATCTAGTTCGCTATATAAAAAATAATTTCGTTGTTTTACATTAGGATCAAGAGAAAAAATTAATGATTTCTCTTTTGAACGTTTTTTCTTTAATCATATGCTTGACCTTTTATTCACCCATTGGCAGATTATCATTGCATTTTTTGTAATTGCTATTCTATATTCATCGGTGGGTTTTGGCGGTGGTTCGAGCTATTTGGCCATTTTAGCCTTATTCGGATTAGCCTTTGGTCAAATTCGAGCAACAGCGCTATTGTGCAACATCATGGTTGTATCAAGTAATGTTTTTCTATATTATCGTCAAGGTATTATGGATTGGAAAAAACTGATACCCTTGGTCATACTTAGCATCCCTCTAGCCTTTTTAGGTGGTTTTCTAAAAATCTCTGAGACCTTATTTTTTGTGCTGTTGGGTTGCACCTTATTATTTGCAGCCATGAGTATGTGGTTCTCTAAATCTGTGCATCAGGAAACATATTCAGAGTATAGTCAAACTGCTACTAAATCAACAGCAATTGGTGGAATTATCGGTTTTATATCCGGTATGGTTGGTATTGGTGGTGGAATTTTTCTATCACCAGTATTGCATTTAAGTTTTTGGGACTCTCCGAAAAAAATAGCAGCTGCGTCCAGTTTTTTTATTTTGATCAATTCAATTTTCGGATTACTAGGTCAATACTCCAATCCTAATTTTAATGTGAATTGGGAATTAACAACTCTATTAATGATTGCTGTTTTTGTGGGAGGTCAAATAGGGCATCGATTAAGTAATCAGCTTTTCTCACCTATTCAACTAAAGAAGGCCACCGCAGTTCTTATTGCATTTGTAAGCCTTCGGATTTTTTGGAAGTACATTTTTTTATATCCGTAAAAATCAATTCGCTTTATGTAATTGTTCAAAAGGTAAAAAATAGAATATTAAATTTTTTATGAGTTTTTTTATTTTGTTTAACTTTTTTAACTTTTTATTAAACTATTTTGATTTCAATAAAAGTTATTTTTGAGAGGAATTTTAAACAAACAATTATGAACCTTAGAAATGTAATGTCTGCATTAATTGTAATGGTGGTTGTATCCTTCCCAAACTTTGCAAATAATGACAATGACAAAAAAAAGAAAAATGCTGGAGGTGGAGATGAGACTATTGTTTCTGTTGCAGCTTCAAACGAAAATTTTACAACATTGGTGGCAGCAGTGAAAGCAGCTGGATTAGTAGATGTATTGAATGGTGATGGACCTTTCACTGTTTTTGCCCCAGTAAATAGTGCTTTTGCCAAATTACCGGAAGGAACGGTAGCTTCTTTATTAAAGCCGGAAAACAAAAATTTACTTACTAGCATTTTAACGTATCATGTAGTTGTTGGTAAATTTGATGCAAAGGCTGTTGTTGGCGCCATTAAAGCGAACTATGGAAAGTTTACAGTAAAAACGGTTCAAGGCGGTAGTTTAACAGCTTCTTTAAAAGACGGTAAGGTAATTCTTACAGACGCTAAGGGAAACACATCCACTGTGATCATTACAGATGTAAGTGCATCGAACGGAATCGTTCATGCAATAGACACCGTTGTAATGCCCAAGTAAAACAACAAAATCGATCCTTACAGATTTTTAAAGCTACCTCTTCGGTAGCTTTTTTGTTTATATCCTGTTAATAAAATTAATCTTTTTGTTTAATTTTTTTAACATTTTATTAAACATTTAATTGAGACTTTGTTGTATCTTTGAGATGTAAGTTTATCATTATATAATTACACTTCAGTATTTATCATAACACCCCATGATAAATAATTATTAGAAGTTTTTGGTTGATTGATTGAGCCGCTACTCTGTAGCGGTTTTTTTATTGTATCGTATCAAGTACTCGTTTGCGCACTATGGTATTAATTCTTCTGTTATACTCATTCACATTCTCAGCATACTGCTCGAATTCATTTTCGGTAAAATCACTAATGATTAATCCACAAATGAAATTCTTAAATGCGATATTCTTGGCAAACAAATGATTCACTTTTGCTGCAAACTTTTCTTTCGAAAGTAAATTTGAATCGATTTTATATCGCTTAAAATGAAGTAAAGAAGCAGAAATTATAATCTGATGCTTCTTTTTAATGATGGGTCGTAGTACACGATTTTGAAAATCCTCTATCAATTTTGACTGACCGTGCTGAATACTCGGAATTTCTGGTCGATCTTTAGCATTAGCTTTCATACAGGTTTTCTATTTCAATTTTGTATTCGTATTGTAAATCAGGATGTAATCCATTAATGGTTTTTTCAATTAAGGCTACCTGATTTTGAAAAACACTCCGTAGACGATTACTTTGTTTATAGGATGGATCCATTTCTCGCAACTCATTGCAAAAATGCAATAGCAATTCTACTTGAGTTTCCTTCTTTTTTGAATAGCGGATGTATTTTTTCGTTTGAGACAGAATCTTACGCACACTTTTTCGAATCCAATAGTAGTTCTTGGTATTAATCTCCTCGAATGCATCACTGATAAATACTTTTACTGAAGCGATAAACGCCTCCTCATCCTGTGCTTCAAATAATAAGTAGGTAAGTAATTCTTTATTTTCCTTCTTAAATCTGGATAACTGAAGACATAATTCTCTTAGTTCATCCGAAGTTTTAAATTTCAGTTCGTCTTTTATTTCTTTTACGGAAGCCGTTTTCATTAAGATAAAAAGTCTATGACGTTCTGCTCTATGCGATTTAGGATGTTTGAAGTATCTCCTTTCACAAATGTATCTCCCGTAATTTGTTCGTATAATTCGATATAACGATCCGAAATCTCAACAATTTTTTTATCATTCATTTCTGGAATCACTTGTCCTTCTTTTCCTTGAAAACCATTGGCAATTAACCATTGACGCACGAATTCTTTCGATAATTGTTTCTGCTTTTCACCTTTCGCCTGACGTTCTTCATAACCATCAGCATAAAAATAACGTGATGAATCTGGTGTATGAATTTCATCAATCAAAACGATTTTTCCATCTTTTGTTTTTCCGAATTCGTATTTGGTATCTACCAGAATCAATCCACGTTCTGCCGCAATTTCTGATCCACGCTGAAATAGTTTATAGGTGTAATCTTCCAATACCACATAATCCTCTTCTGATACAATTCCCTGTTTTAGAATATTTTCTCTTGAAATGTCTTCATCGTGCAATCCATTGTCTGCCTTTGTTGATGGTGTGATGATTGGTGTAGGGAACTTGTCATTTTCTTTCATTCCTTCTGGCATTGCTACTCCACACAATTCGCGTTTTCCAGCCTTGTATTCTCGTGCTGAATGTCCCGACAAATATCCACGGATTACCATTTCTACCTTGAATGGCTCACATAAATGACCCACCGATACATTTTCATCTGGGCTGGCTATTAACCAATTCGGTACCAAGTCTTCGGTTTCTTTCATCATTTTAACTGCAATCTGATTTAAAATCTGCCCCTTAAATGGAATTTGTCTTGGCATAATGACATCAAATGCAGATAAGCGATCTGAAGCAATCATCACCAACATATCGTTATTGATATTGTATACTTCTCTTACTTTTCCTTTGTAAACAGATTTTTGATTGGGAAACTGAAAATGTGTTTCGTTAATGGTATTCATTTGGATCATAGTTTGCTACAAAAATAGGATTATTTTGTGCGTATTAATTTCGAAGTAAGGAAAAATTTCCTTGTAAGACTTCACCTTTCTCGGTGATGACCTTAAACCAGTAATCTGAGGAGTTTAATGGCTTCCCATTTAAGGTTCCGTCCCAAAATTGATTTTGAGTCATTTTCTTCATCAGACTTCCGTATCGATTGTAAATGTAAATGATATAGGTCTCATCCGGAAAGTCTTTCAGTTGCCAGAAATCATTGTTCCCATCCCCATTTGGTGTAAAAAAGGTCGGGAAGGTTCGAATGTAAATGTCCTCCGTATAATATTCACATCCATCGGTGCCTCTCACATAAACCGTCTGTTTGCCACCTGGGACATTATTAAATACATTTTCATCCTGATAATTGATACCGTCTAATGAATACTGATACTCTCGAGTTGAATACACATAAACTTCAACATGATTGTTCCGAGCCGAAAAATCATTCACCTTGACCCAAACATTTCGCAACGGTGCGTCTTCTATCACCTGAATGGAAACCGACGCAGTATCCACGCCGCAGTTCGCGTTATCTACAGTGTAAGTATACGTACCAGAAGGATGAATGGAAGGGTCAAATAGGCCGTTCACTGCAGTATTCGACCAAACTCCATTAGTATCTACATCATCTCCCAACAATTCGAACAAATTAACTGCAGGAGCAAATTCACACAAAACCAAGGAGACATCTTCGCCTGCATAAGGCTTTTTCGACTGAACAATAGTAATCTCCGCGCTCATCAATCCGCAAGAAGATCCTTTAATGAAATACCTGTACATTGGAGCTTTATCCACAGCCGGATTATACATGCTAGTTCCACTGGTTAATTCTGGTGTCCAATAGCCTCCGCCAGTCGGGTTCCCGTTTAAGTGGGTAAATAAGTCAATTTCACCCGTCGACTCACAAACCAACAATTCTGAATCAAGTCCCGCGCTAAAATTTTCTTTCCCTAAAAAATACCTAATTTGAGCTTCGATGTATAGTGGGAATGGGTGTTTGTGCGCCAAGTTAGCACTATAATTTGCGCTTAAAATATGAACTGTTAAACTAGGTGAAAAGCGAGGTCATTATGAAAGTTGCATTAGTTACTGGTGGGAATAAAGGTTTAGGTTTTGAGACAGTACGTCAATTAGCTAAAAATGGATTTAAAGTTTATTTAGGGGCTAGAGGTGAAGAAAAAGGTCTGGAGGCGAAAAATACTCTTCAAACTGAAGGTGTAGAAGTTGAATTTGTAAAACTAGATGTAACAAAAACAGCAGATATAAGAAACGCTGTGGATTTTATCAAAGACCAAGATGGTAAAATAGATGTTTTGGTAAACAAT
>JALQZD010000232.1 GCA_023258495.1 Polaribacter sp. | reverse complement strand
CGTGGATAAAGCAATGGAAAAAGTTTCAATTAGCTCCTAGCCTCTGGCAGTTTGCTTTTAGCTATTTTTATAATTGATAAAGAAAATATAAAAATGCTATGAGAAATTTTAAAAAACTAGAAATATGGAATAAAGGCATCCAGATTGTTAAAGAGATATATAAAGTCTCTAGTTCATTCCCATCAGAAGAAAAATTTGGCTTAAAAAGTCAAATTACAAGAGCAGCGGTCTCTATTCCTTCAAATATTGCTGAAGGATCGGGGAGGAATAGTGAAGTTGAATTTAAAAGATTTTTAGAAATCGCTTTGGGCTCTTTGTTTGAATTAGAAACTCAATTGATTATCGCAACCGAGTTGGGGTTTTTCAACCTTGAAGAGACAAATTTAGTATCTAAATTGGTTGAAGATGAGTGCAAAATGATTAATAGGCTAATCAGTAAAATTAAAAATGACGCTAAAGGCCAATAGCCAATAGCTAACAGCTAATTAAAATGATAAAAAACGATTTATTTCTAAGAGCCCTAAAGGGAGAAATTGTAGATAGACCTCCAGTATGGATGATGCGTCAGGCAGGGAGATACTTACCTGAGTTTATGGAAATTCGCGAAAAGTATGACTTCTTCACCAGATGTAGGACTCCCGAATTGGCATCAGAAATAACGGTGCAACCGATTCGAAGATTTGGGATGGATGCGGCCATTTTATTTTCAGACATTTTAGTTGTCCCCCAAGCAATGAATATCGAGGTGGAAATGAAACCTAATTTCGGTCCGTATTTACCAAATCCAGTGAGAGACCAAAAAGGAGTGGATACCGTTGTGATTCCGGATGTGAATGAAGAATTGGGTTATGTGATGGATGCGATCAAGGCTACAAAAGAGAAGTTAAATGATGAAATTCCGTTGATCGGTTTTGCCGGTTCACCATGGACTATTTTATGTTATGTTGTTCAGGGCCAGGGTTCTAAGAACTTCGATAAAGCGAAAGGATTTTGTTTTACAAACCCCATTGCTGCGCACGAATTATTACAAAAGATTACCGATACAACCATCGCATATTTAAAAGCAAAAGTGAATGCGGGTGTGAATGCAGTGCAAATTTTTGATTCCTGGGGAGGAATGCTTTCACCAACTGATTATCAGGAGTTTTCATGGCAATACATCAACCAGATTATTGAGGCATTAAAAGATGATGCGCCAGTAATTGCCTTCGGAAAAGGATGTTGGTTCGCTTTGCAGGAAATGGGAAAATCCAATGCTTCGGCCTTAGGAGTTGATTGGACTTGTTCTGCACGTAATGCTCGATATCTCAGCGGAGGTCGAATCACACTACAAGGAAATTTTGATCCCTCTCGATTGTTATCATCTCCTAAGGAAATCAAACGTATGGTGACTCAAATGATTAACGAATTCGGAAAGGACCGATATATTGTAAATCTTGGTCATGGGATCTTACCAAATATTCCTGTAGAAAATGCAAAAGCATTTATAGATGCAGTGAAAGAATATAAGGTGTAAATGAAATTTAGAAGGGTTTTAAAAAGCTTAGACTTTAGGCAGATTACAAGTTTGCTGGTTTGGTTTTTAAAACATCCACTTTTCATGTCTGCTACAGTTCTGGCGACCTATCAAACCTTTCGAATATCCCAAAATTTTTTCCCAAATATTCATTGGAAACACAATAAAGCAAATGCATTTCGTCACGCTTTATGGAACGTATTAATTGCAAAGAAATCTTCACTATTTGTAAATAATAATACAAAGATTTTGAATTGGACCAAAATCATTACCGATTGGCACGAGGATTTTTCGCCAAATTCAGAATTACCAAAACAGATGGATTTGCATAACAATAAAGTGGGACGTAATTTTTTCTTGTTAATCGGAGAAAAGACAATTTCAGAAATTATTGCAATAATGGTGACTGAGAGCGAAAAAGCTGAGCAAATCAACTCAATCGATGAAATTTCCGATCCCAATAAAATGGTATATTTAAGTGATGATTTTGTCGATTAACCAAATAAATAACAATGCTTAAAGATATTTTTCTTGGAGTTCGAGAATATGCGGGAGCGGCGAGTTTAATTTCGGAGCTAAAGCTATGGCGCTATTTTGTGATTCCGATTTTGATCAGTATCATGACTGCAATTTTTATCGGTATGGAAGCCTATGTGTTGTCGGATAATATTGGAGGATATATCGCACAGACCTGGGGATTTGAGTGGGGAAAAGAAACTTTTTCTACGATTAGTAATTTTATTGGAGCATTATTTGTTTTAATTATTGGACTGATCCTTTATAAACATATAGTAATGGCACTTTCGGCCCCATTTATGAGTCCGGTATCAGAAAAGATTGAAACTTATTTTTATAGTGATGCGCATCCCAAATATCGAAAAACAAGTTTTTTTGATCAGTTGTGGAGAGGGATTAGAATAAACATTCGAAATTTGTTTCGAGCCTTATTAATTACACTCCCAATTTTACTATTGAAATTCATTCCGATTGTCAATATTTTCTCAACATTATTAGTGTTTTTGGTGCAAGCCTATTATGCCGGATTTGGAAATATGGACTATACTTTAGAACGTCATTTTGGATATAAACAAAGCGTTCAATTCGTAAGAAAGAACAAAGGCTTTGCTACGGGAAATGGAATTGTATTCATGCTATTGTTGTTAGTTCCATTTGTTGGAATCATCTTCGTATTACCGTTATCGGTAACGGCAGCATCAAAGCGTACACTTCAAATTATTCATCAAGAAAATCAAGATTTGATTTATGAAAAATAAATTCGTCAACTATATTGAAAATTTACAGGATAGCATTACGTCAGCTTTAGAGGAAATTGATGGCGAAGGAAAGTTTCAAGAGGACCTGTGGAAACGACCAGAAGGTGGTGGCGGAAGAACACGAGTGATTGAAAATGGTAAAGTTTTCGAAAAAGGCGGTGTAAATATTTCCAAGGTTTTCGGAAAATTACCCAAAAGTCTACAAGAGAATTTTAAGGTTGATGAAGCTGATTTTTTCGCTTGCGGATTGAGTCTCGTTTTGCATCCGAAGAATCCTTTTGTTCCAACAGTTCATGCCAACTGGCGCTATTTTGAAATGTATGATGCTGATGGAAATATCGTGACGCAATGGTTTGGTGGTGGACAAGACTTAACTCCGTATTATCTTTTCGAAGAGGATGCGATTCATTTTCATTCGGTATGTAAAGAAGCCTGTGACAAACATCATCCTGAATTTTATCCGAAGTATAAGAAGCAATGTGATTCGTATTTCTGGAATACACATCGAGATGAAGCTAGAGGAGTAGGAGGTTTGTTTTTTGATTATTTAAAAGCCACGGATGAATTCTTTATGGAAGATCGATACAATTTCACTACCGAGATTGGGAATAGTTTCTTGAATTCGTACCTCCCTATTGTGGAAAGAAGAAAGAATATTGAATACAATCAAAAGCATAAGGACTGGCAGGAGGTTAGACGAGGTCGTTATGTTGAATTTAACCTCGTACACGATAAAGGAACTCTTTTTGGTTTAA
>JALQZD010000207.1 GCA_023258495.1 Polaribacter sp. | reverse complement strand
TTCTTTAATCGCTACAATTGCTTCTTCAGTTTTTCCTTGTTCGATTAAAACATAGCTGATATTTTTAACGATATCTGCCTGCTTCGATTTCGTCGTTTCAACAGACGGATTTTCATGAGAACCGGATCTCACATAAGCATCCATCAATGCTTTAGAGCCCATGTTTTCTTTAACACTTGTTTTTTTGTTTACTGCAAAATAACTTGTAGTGATTCCTGTATACCCTATATCCAAAAGGCCTCTGTAGTACTCTAAAGACCTGTCGTACTCTTTAGCTAAAGAAGCACTAACGGCTGCATTGTATAAGAAAACAGTATCCTTTGGGCTTAACTTATAGGTTAAATAAAAATCAGTAGTAGCATTCTTATAATCTTTAGCGTTGTATAAATCAATCGATCGTTGAGAAACTTTTTGGATTAAAGAATTTAATAACGGTTCCGCTTTAGCTGTATATTTTGTGCTTTTCGCTTCTCTTTCGAACTTCAATAATTTGTTAAAAGCATCTCCTGCGGTCGCAAGATCTGAATTAGAATACGCTTGCCCTTTCAAGAAATAATACTTCGCCTTGTACTTTGAGTCCATAGAAGCTTCCATAGCGTCTAATGATTTTACAGCTGCCATTGCAGTTTTGTAATCTCCATTCTTTAATGCTTTCTCTGCACTTTTTAACTCATCCTTTTGAGCAAATAATCCTACAGACATTAAAGCTAAAGAAACTACTAAAATTCGATTTTTCATTTTAATAAAATTTACGTTTTGTTTACTGGTTGTCGTTATTTTCAATTTCCGTGCCAGTTTCGGTTTGATCTTCTTCTGAGTCCCTTTCGTGAATCACTTTGGCTACCGCTGCAATATCATCATTATCCTTAATGTTGATTAATTTCACACCTTGTGTAGCTCGGCCCATAACTCGAAGGTCTTCAACCGCCATTCTAATGGTTAAACCGGATCTGTTAATAATCATTAAATCATGCTGATCATCAACATTTTTAATGGCGACTAAATTACCGGTTTTTTCTGATATATTCAAGGTTTTAACGCCTTTACCACCTCTGTTCGTTATTCTGTAATCATCTAATTTTGAGCGCTTTCCGTATCCTTTTTCAGACACGACTAAAATATCACTTTCAAAATCGTTCACAGAAACCATTCCGATTACCTCATCATTATCATCGGCGAGGGTAATTCCGCGAACTCCAGAAGCGGTTCTACCCATCGGTCTGGTCTTTGCTTCTTCGAATCGAATCGCCTTACCTGATTTCAATGCAAGCATTACTTGGCTATCTCCCGTGGTCAACTTTGCTTCTAACAGCTCATCTCCTTCTTTAATAGTAATGGCATTGATACCGTTGGTTCTTGGCCTAGAATACTGTTCTAGAGATGTTTTCTTCACCTGACCTTTTTTCGTAGCCATAATGACGTAATGATTATTTACATATTCTTCGTCCTTCAGGTCTTGGGTGACTAAGAAAGCTTTCACCTTGTCATCTGGTTCAATATTGATTAAATTCTGAATTGCTCGACCTTTGGTGTTCTTTCCTCCTTCTGGCAATTCAAATACCCTCATCCAGAATACTTTACCCTTCTGAGTAAAGAACAACATATACTGATGGTTGGTTCCAACAAATAAGTGCTCTAAGAAATCTTCATTTCGAGTCGTCGCACCTTTTTGACCACGACCTCCCCTATTCTGAACTTTATACTCATCTAAATTTGTCCGTTTTAGGTAA
>JALQZD010000204.1 GCA_023258495.1 Polaribacter sp. | reverse complement strand
CTACCTAAAAGACTTGAATACAGCAGGGCTATTGTTCTAGGTGGAGAATTAAGCATTGGACAAAATGAATTTACCATTCCACCTTTGGTACCAGTATTAGAAGTAGTTGCAGATATTGATGACAGTCATGATCCTAATATTCTAATTCAGGAATTAACTAATAGAATGTTTAACTATCCCATTTCACAGGAGCAATTAAATGCATTAAAAGAAATTTTAATTCCCGGATTACCCGATTTCGAATGGTCTGTTGAATACTCTGAATATCTAGCCAATCCCTCAGATGAAGCCCTTAGAATTTCTGTAGAAAATAAATTAAGAAATTTAATTGGCACTATGGTTCAAATGTCTGAATTTCAAATTATGTAAGTATGGGAAAGAAAGCGTTGAATAGGAGAGATTTTATTAAATTAAGTGCTATAGCAAGTGCTTCACTGCCAATTACCTTAAGCGGATTTCCTTTGTTTGCTGAGGAAAAACCCAATCAATTTAATTTTGATTCTGATAATGACAATGTCCTTGTATTAATTCAATTGCAAGGTGGAAATGACGGCTTAAACACGATATTCAATTTAAATCAATACGATAATCTTCAAAATGTTCGATCCAATATTATCATCCAGCAAAATCAACTACTCGGGGTAAATGGAGATACAGCCTTTCATCCAAATTTGGGTGGACTTCAATCGGTTTGGCAACAGGAAAAATTGACCATTGTTCAAAACGTAGGCTATCCCAATCAAAATAGATCACATTTTCGGTCTACCGATATTTGGAATTCTGGTTCTTCTGCTGATGAATTCATTTCGACAGGATGGTTAGGAAGGTATTTTTCGTTACAACACGGAGAATTCCCGACCAATTATCCAAATGATACAAATCCTGATCCTTTTGCCATCACAATAGGTAAAATTGTCACAGAAACCTGCCAGGGCACAAGTGCTAATTTTTCAATGGCACTTACGGATCCTGACAACCCTGGAACCGCTGCTGTTTTTAATGCAGGTGATTTACCGAACAATTGTTACGGTGATGCGCTATCCTTTGTTAACGAAACGGTAAAACAGACCAATGCATATGCATCGGTCATAAAAGAAGCTTCGGGAAAGGGCAATTCATTATCCTCAAAATATACAGATTCAGAATTAAGTCAGAAGCTTAAAAATGTGGCACGCCTAATTTCGGGTGGTTTAGGAACAAAAGTGTACGTGGTCCAGTTGGGTGGATTTGACACTCACGATAGTCAGGTTATAGAGGGCGAAAATACTGATGGCCAGCATGCCGAATTACTCAAGGAATTATCTGATGCTGTGGTCGCATTTCAAGATGACCTTGACTTATTGGGAATTAGCGATCGCGTTATTGGAATGACTTATTCTGAATTTGGAAGAAGAATTCGTTCGAATGCAGCCTTAGGGACCGATCACGGAAATGCCGCCCCATTGTTTGTGTTTGGTAATTGTGTGAATAACCAAATTCTTGGAGACACGCCAGTTATTGACACACATGTAGATGACTACGAAGGAGTAGCCATGCAATTCGACTTTAGGGATATTTACAAAACTATCATTACAGACTGGCTAGGTGGTTCTCAGAGTGATGCAAACTCAGTACTTTTTCAACAATTCGATGGCATCTCGCTATTTGATGCAAATTGCTCTGCATCTTTATCGAATAACAACTTTGAAAATGAAGATTTCGGATTAAATGTATATCCAAATCCTGCTTCAAATATGATCACAATTAATTTTGTTGGGTTTGATGGTAATGTGAAAATTACCATTTTCAATAGCATCGGAGCTGTTGTTAAATCTGTCACTAACAAATCCTATGATAGCAACAATCATAGCTTACAAGTTGACATCTCAAATTTCGCACGAGGAAATTACTTTGTTCATTATCAAACGAGAGGAATTTCTAAGACCAAGAAACTCATCAAGTATTAAAATTCACTTATTTTTGAGGTGATATGATCACCATGAATCTACAGACTAATGTTTCTATTCCAAAGCCAGAAGGACCACTTCTGAATTATGATTCATCTATCTTTTTATTAGGATCCTGTTTTAGTCGGAATATTGGTGATCAACTGAATTATTTTAAATTCAAATCTGCTCAAAATCCCTTTGGAATCCTATTTCATCCGGTGGCTATTGAGAATTTGATTCAAAAATCAATGGAGGAATATTCCTATTCAGAAAAGGATATTGATTTGAAAAATGAGGTGTTTTTCAGTTTTGATGCACACTCAAATCTGAACGGATTAGACAAACAATCCGTTATTTCAAATTTAAATGAGGCCCTTGCCAAAACAAGAAATTCGATTATGGAAGCTTCCCATATTTTCATCACTTTGGGAACTGCCTGGGTATATCGCCATTTGAATATGAACAAGATTGTTGCCAATTGCCATAAAGTTCCGCAGAAAGAATTTCGAAAGGAATTATTATCGGTACGTGAAATTAAAGATAGCTTATTGAATATCATTCAACTCATTCAATCAGTCAATCCGAATTGCAAAATTATATTTACGGTGTCGCCAATTCGTCACGTAAAGAATGGACTCGCAGAAAACAATCGAAGCAAAGCGCATCTAATAGCTGCCGTTCATGAGGTGTTTGACATGCAGGAACAGGCCTCCTATTTTCCTTCTTATGAAATTCAGATGGATGAATTGAGAGACTACCGTTTTTATGAAGAAGATTTAATCCATCCGAATAAAATAGCAATCCAATACATTTGGGAACGATTTCAAGAATGCTGGATTGACCCCTCAATGAAATCCATATTAAATGAGGTTGACAGCATCCAAAAAGGATTACACCACAAAGCTTTTAATGAGAATTCAAAAGCTCATCAAGACTTCAAATTAAAACTTGAACAACGAATAAAAGATCTTCAAAAAAGATTCTCTCACATTCATTTTTCGCCTGCCAGAACGGCCTAAACTGAAGATTTTATTCTACGAGTGCGGCAACGTTTTGCCAAGGGCCACCATTAATAACATCGACACCGTGATTGGATAAAAATTGAGTTGCCTGTCCACTTCTTCCACCACTTAAACAAACGGCAATCACAGGTTTTCCCCACGATTTAATGTCATCCACATGTAATGGTACTGTCGCCAAGGTGATATGTTTTGAGCCATTTACATGTCCGTTGTTGTATTCTTCTACGGTACGAACATCAAGAACAACTGCCCCTTTATCTAAGTACTCTTTAATTTGGCCAGGTGCATTACTGGCATTTAAAAAATCAAAAAATCCCATAATTTAAACTTGCTCTTTTTTAACGTTTAATAATTGTAATCCATTTGAAATCAATTGCTGGTATTCTGAATTCTCTTGTAGCCTTTCCAAATACTCAATCAATTCAAATTGGATGGCAAAATTAAAACTTAATGCTAATTCATACAACTCTAGAACCAATAACCAATCATTATAGAATGTTGATCTTAATTTTGAAAATATCTTTGATAAAGAATCTTCTGTTGCATTATTTGACTCTCTCAGTTGCCGAACTTCATCATAGAGCGCAAACAACTCTTTTTCTGAATCCGAATAAGTAATCTTTACGGTCTTCGTTTCTGAAACTTTACCTACATCCTCAAAGGAAGTAACATCGGCAGGTCCTGCATATGCCGAAATCACATCTGTACCTATCGCCATATCATAGATGCCCCAATCTGGATGAAATAATACTTCATCTCCGCAAGTCACTGTACAATTATCAAGTGTGATAATCAAAATTTTTCCACGAAGATCTCGGGTTCCTGTAATTGCTTTCCCTTCTACAACCACTCCGCTTTCGAACTCCAATCGCATATGTTCACCTTCATAAATTCCGTAGGCTTTTAAATCCCTCGGACTCATATCCTCAATCGGTAAATTGATTCCTTTCAACTTTCCAACCGGACTCCCAAATCCGTCTGCATGAGCTGTGATTCCATGCCCGATTAATTCTTTGTCTCGATTTGCTAAAGCCGTCAGACCAGTAGTTTGGAAATAGGCTACTTTGTTATTTTTATGTTTGATAACCCTCGTAAAATTTCCTGAAATCTGAATACCGGTAGATAACTCGATGGTACCCAATCCTTTTGAATCGATCAATTTTTCGACTCCTGACAATCCTCCCGTTCGAAGTGCCATCGTATTCGCAAATTCATCGAGAACAAGACTCAAATAGGCAAAATCTGGCGTCACATACAATTGAGGCTGAGGTTTTGTAATATCAAAACTCTGATTGGCTGCATCAATGCTGTATGGTCTTTTTTTAACTTCTGGCTTTAAACACCATGCACTTTCGCCAATAGAAGACAACAATCCCGCACCATAAATTTTGGGATTGTCGAGTGAACCAATCAATCCATATTCTACTGTCCACCAGTGTAAGTTTCGAATTTGGGCCATTTCTGATAATTCGCCCATATTATTCTGAAGGTATTCAACCTTTTCCTGAGCCTCCTGGATTTCTTTTTCGGTTGAATTTGGATTTTCTTTCAAAATTGATAACAAACGAATGGCTTCATACATCTCATAGTCTTTGGAAGATGAGATCGCTTTGCTACCAATTTCTCCAAATCGTCTTAAATATTCCGAATATTCAGGGTTCGCAATGATGGGTGCATGCCCTGCTGCTTCGTGAATGATATCTGGAGCAGGCGTATACTGAATGTGATCAATTGTTCTCATTTCTGATGCAATCACCAGAACATTATAAGCCTGAAATTCCATAAAGGCATTCGGTGGAATAAACCCATCAACAGAAACAGCTGCCCAACCAATTTCTTTTAAAATTCGGTTCATTCCTTCCATGTACGGAATACAATCAATAGAAATTCCTGTTTTATCCAATCCGTCTACATAGGATTCGTGAGCAACGCTGCTTAAATAATCTACATTCATTCGCATCACATATCGCCAAACAGCCTGGTTTTGAGAGGTATACTCCTCATAAGGTTGCTTAACAATAAACTTGTGCAGATGTTTGGGTAACTTTTTGGTAACCTCGTTGATTTCAAAATGAGTATCCATTGCAGAATATTTATTTTTACGATAGTAAAATTACGAATTTTATAAATTTTCATCCTAATAAGTCTGTTAAAATCCGATTATTTCGAAACCTTTCGTTCTCGGTATCAACGAAATGGATTTCGACAAAAAGATACTCAAAACCCAACCTCCCTTATCAAATCTTTGTAATTTTAACGCTCAATTTTTCGACATGAATAAGAAAGTTATTTTGATGATTTTAGACGGATGGGGTATCACAACAGATCCATCTGTTTCGGCTGTTGACCATGCAAATACGCCCTTTGTTGATTCCCTTTACACCAAATTTCCACATGCACAATTGCGCACAGATGGTGAACATGTAGGGTTACCAGAAGGACAAATGGGAAATTCGGAAGTAGGACACATGAATTTAGGTGCCGGAAGAATTGTGTATCAGAACTTAGCAAAAATCAATATTGCTGTTCGGGAACAAACACTTCAAAAAGAGCAAGTTTTGGTGGATGCCTTCAAATACGCGAAATCAAATAACAAAAAAATACATTTATTAGGATTAGTTTCTGATGGTGGAATTCATTCTCATATCAATCACTTGAAAGGTCTGTTAGACGCCGCCAATGAATACGATTTGGACAATGTGTTTTTACATGCATTTACAGATGGACGAGATTGTGATCCAAAATCTGGAAAAGGATTTATAGAAGATATCGAAAAACACCTTGCGAACACAACTGGTAAATTGGCCACAATTACAGGTCGCTATTACGCCATGGATCGTGATAAACGGTGGGAACGTGTGAAATTGGCCTATGACGCCATAGTAAATGGAATCGGTGAGAATTCGACCGATGCTTCACAAAGCATTTCGAAAAGTTATGAGAACAGCGTGACCGATGAATTCATCAAACCGATTATTATGGTTGATGAGAATGGGAATCCGAAAGCCAAAATTGAAAATGATGATGTGATTATTTTCTTCAATTTTAGAACGGATCGCGGTCGTCAATTAACCGATGTGCTTTCCCAAAATGATAATCACGAATACAATATGCACAAATTACCATTGTATTTTGTGACCATGACGAATTATGATGAAACCTTCCAGAATATCAAGGTGATTTACAACAATGAAAACATTGAAAATACCATTGGTGAGGTTTTAGAATCGGCAGGTAAAAAACAAATCCGAATTGCAGAGACTGAAAAATATCCGCACGTAACCTTCTTCTTTTCCGGAGGTCGCGAAGAGGCTTTCAAAGGTGAAAAACGACTGTTATGTCCTTCCCCGAAAGTGGCAACATACGACTTACAACCAGAAATGAGTGCTTTTGAAATTCGCGATGCGATCGTTCCCGAATTAGAAAATGAAGAAGTGGATTTTGTTTGCTTGAATTTTGCAAATGGGGATATGGTAGGGCATACCGGGGTGATGGAAGCTGCAATTAAAGCATGTGAAGCTGTAGATGTTTGTGTAAAAGATATTGTTACTACTGCTCTTAATCATGGGTATTCTACCTTGCTGATTGCCGATCATGGGAATTGTGAGACTATGAAAAATCCTGACGGAAGTCCACATACTGCGCACACTACGAATCCCGTACCGTTGATTTTAATAGACAAGGAGTTAACATCCATAAAAAGTGGTATCTTGGGAGATGTAGCACCTACCATTTTGAAAATGATGGGAGTGCCGCAACCCAAAGAAATGACACAAAACGCTTTAGTATAAACATGAATAAACTTCTAGTTTTCGCCTTGTGCTTTGTCTTTTTCAACTGTGATGCACAACAGAAAATCACGGCAAAAAAGAACAAACAGGGTCACCTCATCGGTATTGCAAATCGAACTTCTTTCGATGATCCCTCTTTTAAATATTGGTTTGATGAAGAGTACAAATACTACCAAACTGATAGTGTAGTGATTGATAAAATCAGAAAGAAAATCAAGAAATTTAAAATTAAGGGGTATATGGGTACTTGGTGCAAGGACAGCAAGAGAGAAACGCCTCGATTTTACAAAATCCTTGATCAAACGGGCTTTAACGAAAAGAATCTAGAGTTAATAACTGTCAATCGTAGCAAGGGAACCCCAGATAGTTTAGAAGCTGGATTCAACATCATAAGAATCCCAACATTCATTTTCTACCGACGAGGAAAAGAAGTAGGTCGTTTCGTTGAATATCCAAGAGAATCCATAGAAAAAGATATTTTAAAAATCATTTCTGGAGAGCTGTATAAGCATTCCTATGATAATGATTAAAAAGTCCGTATAATCTTATACTTTTGCAGTTCATTTTGAAGTAATGATAATTCCAAAGTCAAAAGAAGAAATTGAATTAATGCGAGAAAGTGCCTTAGTGGTATCAAAAACACTAGGAATGCTTGCCGAAGAAGTGAAACCTGGAGTAACTACCTTATATCTGGATAAACTTGCTGAGGACTTTATTCGCTCTGAAGGCGCCATTCCTGGTTTCTTAGGATTGTATGATTTCCCGAATACGCTTTGTATATCCCCGAACGAACAAGTGGTTCACGGAATTCCAACTACAAAACCATTAAAAGAAGGTGATATTATTTCTATTGATTGCGGAGCGATTAAGAATGACTTTTACGGAGATCATGCGTATACTTTTGCCGTTGGTGAGATTGATCCAGATACAGAAAAGCTTTTGCGCATTACCAAAGAAAGTTTATATGCTGGAATTAAAGAGTTCAAATTGGGCAATCGTGTAGGTGATGTTGGGTATGCCATTCAAAAATATGTAGAACCCCATGGTTATGGGGTAGTTCGAGAATTGGTTGGACATGGACTTGGACGTAAAATGCACGAGGATCCAGAAATGCCAAATTATGGGAAACGTGGTCGCGGTAAAAAGTTTGTTGAAGGGATGGTCGTTGCTATTGAACCCATGATTAATATGGGTACTCAAAAAATTCGTCAGCATAGCGACGGATGGACAATTACGACTTTAGATAAGAAACCATCGGCTCACTTTGAGCATAATGTAGCCATTGTTGACGGTAAACCTGAATTACTATCTACATTTAAATATATCTACGAGGCTTTAGGAATTGAGAGTGACGAAGAAGAGCCTTTTCGAAAAGAACCATTAGTGGTTTAAATGAAACTATTCAAACTCATACTGAATACGATTCCAAGACCTTGGTTAATCAAGGTGAGTTATTGGGTAAAGCCTTTATTTATTCTCTATTTAAAAGGCAACAGATTTACGGATCCCATTGATGGAAAAAGCTTTCGTAAGCTATTGCCCTATGGGTATCAGACTCAACGTCCGAATGCATTATCACCTTCTACTCTTTCGCTGGAAAGACATCGATTGATGTGGTTGTATTTGAGAGAGGAAACCGACTTTTTCACAAAAGATAGTCAACAGAACGTACTTCATATTGCACCTGAACAATGTTTTTATAAGCGGTTTCGAAAACAAAAGAATTTAGAATATATAACTTCTGATTTGGATTCTCCACTCGCAGATGTAAGGGCAGATATTTGCAACTTACCCTTCGAAGACAATGAATTTGATGTTATTTTCTGCAATCATGTCCTGGAACATATTCCTGATGACAAAAAGGCGATGGCAGAATTATACCGTGTGATGAAACCTCATGGATGGGGGATTTTCCAAGTACCTCAAGACATCAATCGAAAAGAGACATTTGAAGATGATAGTATAACCAATAAAGAGGAGCGAACTCGAATTTTCGGACAATATGATCACGTTCGAGTGTATGGTCTTGATTATTTCGACAGACTTCGGGAAGCAGGATTTACAGTCAAAGAAATTGATTACACAAAAAAAATCGCTCCAGATTTACTAGAACGATATGCATTACAGAAAGGAGAAATCCTACCTGTCGTATTCAAATAAAATTGCCTTACTTTTTAAAGAATCGGGCAACAAAATCTTCAATTGTTTCTAATCTATCCTCACCTGAAACAATTTTATCTCCCTGCATGATATGGAAGCCACCATTAGTTTTTACAATTCTAGACTCTCCCGAATACCCTTTCGATCCATCTTCTACCGCACTGATCTTCGTTCCGTTTTGATTCACCCAAATGGTTTCATTTCCTTGAATGGCCTGCATGGTATTATTGTAAAATGACCCTAAATATTGATAATCGGTTTTTGTCGACATAAAGGTACCATCAATAGAAAAAAGGAAACCACTCAATACGTAATTTTCTTTATATAAAGGATGAACTCCACCACCAAGATGACCGCCAAAAGTATACCAATTTTTATCCTTTTTTACTTCACCATCATTGTTGTATTTATCGATGGCATCGGATTTTCGGAGATTTTTAAATACATCTTTCTGATTCTCCAGGCGCACCAAAGATTTCGAATTTAAATCAAAAATAAAGGGCTCATATGAATTGTTAGGATAGGTAACCAATTGTCCATTAGCTCTTGGTAACATTATAGTTCCATAATGCGTGGACAGAGTATTGTACGTCGATAATGCAGGAATGTCAAAACCCTCGAACGTCGATGTATTGTAATAGTATAATTTTGAGGGTTCATTAACTTTGTCTTTAAAAATTAGGATACCATCAAATGACACAACGTCCTCAAAATCATTTGCCTCAATAATAACTTCTGCCACATCATTTAATAAGCCAAGTTTTCCCTTGTTACTATAAATGGCAACCTGATTTTTATTAAATGCATAGATACTATCAAATGGCAATGCCATCAATTTGGCTTTTGCACGCCATTCGATTTTTAGGGAATCGATGAACTTAATTTCTTTTTCTTTCTTAATGCGTGCTTCTTCCAGTCGCTTCTGCTCTTCTTCCTGTTGTTCGAGTTCCTCAGTAATTAAAATTGCTAACTCCAATTGATCTTCGTATTCCTCGCTTTTACGGTTCTTGACAAGCGCAAAATATTTTTTGGATAATTTTTTAGCTTTTTTGTATTCTTCCATTTCAAAATAGATGCGCGCGCCCAACATGGCCATGTCTGAGGTTTTTACAGAATCAACATATCGCATTGCCTTTTCGTAAAGTACTTTTGCCTCTTTAAAATCTATACTTTCTTCAATTACTTTTCTAGCCCTTTTCAAATAGACGCCAGCAATTTCATCATTAGTTTGAGCATAAGAAGCAATTGAAAATAACAAACCTAGAAGGACAAATACTTTTTTCATGGAATGTAACAATTTTGTTTTTGGATTAACAAAGTAACGAAAATAATTGCGGAATTCGTATTTAGGACAGCTCATGTAAACCTATTGTTTGTACAAAAGGTTACCTCTTGTAATTACATTATTCACCTAGATTGGAATATGCTTTCAACTCGTTATTAGAATCATTGTAAATTAAAATAACTTTTAAATCAGTACGCTTCTCTACAAATACCTTTGCCTGTTCTAATCCCATAGCCATAATCGCTGTAGCGTAGGCATCGACATCTGCACAATCTGAAACTGCTATTACCGAGGCACTCAACAAATTACTTTCCTGAGCTAATCCGGTTTTCGGATTTATGGTATGTACATATTTTGTACCGTTATTGGCAATCCTAAACTTTCTGTAATTACCAGAAGTCGCCATTGATTTATCCGACAAATTAATTTTTGTAAAGCCTCCATTATTTTCGGCATCAACCGGATTTACAACCTGAATTACCCATGGTTTTCCTTCGTCTTTTACCCCATTCGTACGAATTTCGCCCCCTATTTCAATTAAGTAATTTGCAATCCCCTTATCTTCAAAAAAACGAGCGACCAAATCAATTCCGAATCCCTTCGCTATTGAATTAAAATCCAAATAAACATTAGCATTAGATTTTATGATCTGGCTATTCTTCAGATTCACTTTATCAAGTCCAACGAAATTCATAATTGAGTCAATTTGAGTTTTGGTCAAATCCAATTTGGTTTTTTTTGGTCCAAATCCATAGGCATTCACCAAGCTTCCTACAGTCGGATCAAAGAATCCATCAGTTTCAACAAAAATTTCTTTCGATTTAAGAAATACTTCTTTAAAAATCGTATCGATTTCAATAGTAGAATCACCTTTATTCACCTTTGAAATTAGGCTAGTCGGAATGTATGTTGACACACTGTTATTTGTCGCTTCGAAAATACTATCGATTGATTTTGAGTAATCTTTAGCATAATTAGACACTGTCTCACTTATACTTAGACCACTTTCATGCACCCAATTTCCTGTAGCGTCTTTCTTT
>JALQZD010000132.1 GCA_023258495.1 Polaribacter sp. | reverse complement strand
TTCGATTTCGTCTTCATCCTCAAGGATTGGAACAATATTTAAATCACTACCGTTTACTTTTTTCTCAAATGATTCGTATTCATCCAATACATACGCCACTCCGCCACTCATACCAGCTCCGAAGTTTCGACCCACTTCACCGAGAATTACCGCAACTCCTCCGGTCATATACTCACAGCCATGATCACCAATGCCTTCGACAACGGCTTTCGCTCCTGAATTCCGTACACAGAATCGTTCACCGGCTTTTCCGTTAATATACACTTCACCAGAAGTTGCTCCATATAAGGTTACGTTACCAGTAATAATGTTTTCATCGGAGTTGAAGGTACTCTCTTCCGGAATTCGAATCACTAATTTTCCACCCGATAATCCTTTACCTAAGTAGTCATTTGTGTTTCCGAATACGGTCATGGTAACTCCTTTGGTTGTGAAAGCTCCGAAACTCTGTCCTGCCGAACCTTTGAAATCTATATTGATGGTGTCTTCTGGTAAACCGTCAGAACCATAAATCTTTGAAATTTCGTTACTTAATATGGCTCCAACTGCCCGATCTATATTCGTGATATCGAATTTTAAATCCGTTTTTTGTCTTCTAAATAAGGCCTGATGTGCTTTCGTTACAATTTGAAAATCCAAATGAGTTTCCAAATTGTGATCCTGAACATCTGTATTGAATAATTTCACATCTTCTGCAACTTCCACTTTGTGAAGAATTGGTGTTAAATCCAATCCAGCAGCTTTGAAATGTTCAATAGCTTTGTTTCGATTTAACTTTTGAGACTGACCTACCATTTCATTTAATGTTCTAAATCCTAATTTGGCCATGATCTCTCTCAATTCCTGAGCTACGAAGTACATATAGTTTACTACGTGCTCTGGTTTTCCCTTGAATCTCTTGCGCAATTCCGGATTCTGAGTTGCAATTCCAACCGGACAGGTATTCAAATGACATACACGCATCATGATACAGCCACTGGCTACTAAAGGTGCTGTTGCAAATCCGAATTCCTCCGCTCCCAATAAACAGGCGATCGCAACATCGCGTCCTGTTTTCAATTGCCCATCACACTCCAATACAATTCGATTTCTCAAATCGTTCATAACCAAGGTTTGTTGTGCTTCGGCAATACCTAGTTCCCAAGGTAATCCTGTATGACGTAAGGATGTTAATGGTGATGCTCCTGTGCCTCCATCATATCCGGAAATCAGAATCACATCAGCCTTCGCTTTTGCAACACCAGCAGCAACAGTTCCAACTCCAACTTCGGATACCAATTTTACATTGATACGCGCATCTCTGTTGGCTGATTTACAATCATAAATCAATTGTGATAAATCTTCGATAGAATAAATATCATGGTGTGGAGGCGGAGAAATTAATCCCACATACGGAGTAGAATTTCTGGTTTTCGCAATTTCACGATTTACCTTTGGACCCGGTAACTGTCCACCTTCACCAGGTTTCGCTCCTTGTGCAATTTTAATTTGTATTTCACTGGCATTGGTCAAATAATTGGAGGTTACTCCAAATCGACCTGATGCAACTTGTTTGATCGCACTGTTTTTCCAGTCTCCTTTTGAGCTTTTATAAAAACGCTCCTGATCTTCACCACCTTCTCCCGAATTTGACTTTCCACCTATACGGTTCATGGCAACGGCTAGATTTTCATGGGCCTCTTTACTAATCGATCCATAAGACATTGCTCCAGTTTTGAAACGCTTCACGATTTCTGTCCATGGTTCAACTTCATCTAACGGAATTGGATCATAATTATCAAATTCTAATAAACCACGAATGGTCATTAGTTGCTTCGATTGCTCATTCACTAATTTTGAATATTCCTTGTAGGTTTTCGGATCATTTCGACGAACCGATTCCTGTAATTTGGCAACTGTAAACGGATTGAATAAGTGCTTCTCTTGTCCACGTCTCCATCGGTAATCACCACCCACTTCTACTTTTGGCTCAATCACAGAATTAAATGCTTTTCGATGGCGTTTTACAATCTCTTGTTCAATCTCTCTTAAGCTGATTCCTTCAATTCTGGTTACTGTATTCGGGAAGTATTTCTCAACTGTAGAAGAATTGATTCCGATACATTCGAACAATTGTGAACCGCGATAGGAATTCAAGGTTGAGATCCCAATCTTGTTCATCACCTTGAGAATTCCTTTTCCAACTGCTTTGTTGTAATTCTTGATCGCTGGCAAGTATTCCAATTCTGAAATTTCACCGTTCTTTACCTGATTTTCAACAATCTCATTTACGATATACGGATTGATAGCACTCGCTCCATATCCGAATAATAAGGCAAAATGATGCACTTCTCTTGGTTCGGCGGATTCAATAATAAGAGATAACTGAGAACGCTTATTATGTTTGTGCAACGAATGATTGACGTACGAACAGGCCAATAAAGCCGGAATTGGAGCGTGATTTTCATCTACATATCTATCCGATAAGATGATGATATTGGCACCTTCATCAACTGCTTTGGATGCTTTGCTAACCAAATTATC
Source organism: Polaribacter sp. (assembly GCA_023258495.1). Taxonomy (GTDB): domain Bacteria; phylum Bacteroidota; class Bacteroidia; order Flavobacteriales; family Flavobacteriaceae; genus Polaribacter. The sequence goes on along the minus strand of JALQZD010000132.1, from coordinate 5,723 downwards.
TAAAGCGATTTCCAATTCGTTCAATCCGCGGTTTACTTCATATAGCATAGAGATGGAAACCACTTTGAAATTCGGATTGGAATCGTAATTTCTGATTTTGTCCAAATCGTGCTTAGAAATCACCGGATTCTGAATCTTTAATTTCTTACAATGACTTTCATTGATATCAAACAAGTTCTGATCGCTACCTAAGGTCAAACTGATATCGGTAATCAACTCTTCACGGATACCATCCAACGGCGGATTGGTAACCTGAGCGAATAATTGCTTGAAATAGTTGTAGACCAATTGAGGTTTTTCAGATAATACAGCAATGGGTGTATCTGTACCCATGGATCCAATGGGTTCCTTCGCATTTTGAGACATCGGAGCAATGATTTTCTCTAACTCCTCTTGAGTATATCCGAATACAATCTGACGTTTGTTCAATTCAATTTCGTCGTAATGAATCGGTCCTTTTTTAGCAGATAATTCTTTTAGGTGAACCAGATTTCCATCTAACCATTCTTTGTAGGGATGTTTGGACGCAATCTGTTCTTTTATTTCTTCGTCATTTACAATTCGCCCTTCATTCATGTTTACTAAGAACATTTTTCCAGGCTCTAAACGACCGTGATACTCTACGTTTTCTGGTTTGATATCGACCACTCCTGTCTCCGAAGACATGATTACATATCCGTTTTTGGTAACGGTATATCGAGAAGGTCTCAATCCGTTTCTGTCTAATACAGCACCGATATAATTTCCATCCGTAAATGGAATAGAAGCTGGGCCATCCCAAGGTTCCATTAGGCAGGAATTAAACTCATAAAATGCCTTTTTAGTTTCCGACATATCCGGATTTTTCTCCCATGCTTCTGGTACCAACATCATCATCGCTTCAGGAAGAGAGCGCCCTGTCATCAGCAATAATTCAACTACCATATCTAAAGTAGCTGAATCTGATTTTCCTCTCAATACGGTCGGAATGATCTTCTTGATGTCATCACCAAACCATTCGCTCTTCATAATTTCCTCTCTCGAAAACATTCTGGATACATTCCCGCGAAGTGTATTGATTTCACCATTATGACAGATATATCTGAACGGTTGTGCCAAATCCCAAGTAGGGAAGGTGTTGGTAGAGAATCGTTGATGCACTAATGCCAATCGAGTAACCAACTCATCGTTGTTCAGATCTAAATAGTATTCATTAATATGTTCAGGTTTTAGTAACCCTTTGAAAATGATAATTTTTGAAGAAAGACTCGGTAAGTAAAATGAACTTGACTGAGATAATTTTGAATTATAAATGCGGTGTTCCGCAATTTTTCTTGCGGCAAATAACTTTAATTGGAAATTGAAATCGTCATTATCTTCATCTGGTTTTCCAATAAATATTTGTTTGATAAACGGTTCAGTTTCTGCTGCAATTTCACCCAGAATTTTTGTGTTTACAGGAACATCTCTCCATCCGATTAAGTTCAGATTTTGATTTTTGATTTCCTCTTCAAAGATATCGATACAAAACTGCTTCTGATTTTCTTTTTGCGGTAAGAATACATTACTTACGGCATAATCCCCTGGTTCTGGTAATTCAAAATCACAATAGGTTTTAAAGAATTGATGTGGAATATCAATTAAGATTCCAGCACCATCACCAGTAACACCATCGGCACTTACAGCCCCTCTGTGCTCTAGTTTTACGAGAATTTCTAAAGCCTTATGAATGATGTCATTCGATCGTTTTCCTGTTAGGCTACAAATAAATCCGGCTCCGCAATTATCGTGTTCAAACTCTGGTAAGTATAACCCTTGTTTCTTCATAATCATACATTTTCGAGCCTACGAAATTACGTAATATATTAGCAAAAGTGTAAGCGAACTAGGACTTTGATTTCATTTTTGCAATGATTGTAAAATAACGTTATGGAAAATATAATAAACGAAATATTTCGATAAATAATTATCAAATTAATAAAAAAGGGGTTGTAATCGTTTACAACCCCTTTTTTTACGATAAAAATGTTAACTTAATGTTCATTTAATCGGAAATCTGGATACGCGTCCATGCCGTGTTCGTGAGCATCCAAACCTTCTAATTCTTCTTTTTCACTTACTCTAATTCCCACTGTTTTCTTCAATGTGAAGAAAATAAGAGTTGACGATACAATACAGATTGCAGCATACGCTCCCACTCCTATTAATTGTGTTAAAAATGTGTGTTCTGGGTTTGTGGAGAAAATACCAACCGCTAAAGTACCCCAGATACCACAAATTAAGTGCACTGCAATCGCACCAACTGGATCGTCCAATTTAATGGCGTCTATAAAGCTCACTGCGAATACAATTAACGCACCTGCGATAGCTCCAATAATAATAGCACTTTCTGGAGTCATTACATCAGCACCAGCTGTAATACCAACTAGTCCACCTAAAATTCCGTTCAAGAACATTGTTAAATCTAGATTCTTGAATTTTAAGAAAGATACAATAGCGGCAACAACTCCACCTGCAGCAGCAGCCAAACAAGTAGTTACTAATGTTAAAGATGTTAATGCTGGGTCTGCAGATAATACTGATCCACCGTTGAATCCGAACCATCCTAACCAAAGAACTAATACCCCGGCAGTTGCTAAAGGAATATTATGTCCTGGAATTGCCTGTGGCTTACCATCTTTGAATTTTCCGATTCTAGACCCTAAGAAATAAACTGCAACTAAAGCAGCCCATCCACCTACAGAGTGTACTAACGTTGATCCAGCAAAATCATAGAATCCCATTTCATCTAAGAATCCACCACCCCATTTCCAAGAACCTGCAATTGGGTAAATCAATCCTACATATATTACAGTAAAGATCATAAAAGGTCCAATTTTGATTCTTTCTGCTACGGCTCCAGAAACGATAGTTGCCGCAGTTGCAGCAAACATTCCTTGGAATAAAAAGTCTGTCCACCAAGTGTATCCTCCATCTGCATATTCTGCAGTCATTCCATTTTCTGGTGGAGCAATTCCTGGCACGATCGATCCGATGTATCCGTTAAATTCTCCTGGGTACATTAAGTTGAATCCTACTAAGTAGTATAACAGTAGTCCAACAGTAATGATAAAAATATTCTTGAATAAGATGTTAATCGCATTCTTTTGTCTAGTTAACCCGATTTCTAAAAATGCAAATCCCATGTGCATGAAGAAAACTAGTGCTGTACAGATCATCATCCATACATTATTTACAGTTAAAAGTTCCATTTCTTATTTGTTTTTTTAGTTCGTTAGTTAGTTTAATGTTTCTCCTCCTTGTTCCGCTGTACGGATGCGGTAAGCCTCTTTGATGTCACTTACAAAAATTTTACCGTCACCTACTTCACCTGTTCCTGCAGCTGAGATAATTGTTTTGATTGTGATTTCTTCAAAATTGTCATTTACTACAATTGATAAATAGCGTCTTTGAATATCGCTAGTACTGTAACTAACGCCTCTGTAAACATGACCTTCCTTTTCATTCCCTAAACCGGTTACATCCCAGTAGGAGAAAAAGTTTACCCCAACTTCATGCAATGATTCTTTAACCTTGCTGAATTTGGATTTTCTGATGATTGCTTCGATTTTCTTCATAATTAAATAGATAATTGTTTAGATTTTTAATGAATTTTTTTAATAAACACCACACAGTTTTGTGAACCGTGCGGTGTTATTTATATAGCAAACTTCTTATTCATTGTAATTTTTAAATTCTGTATCAGTTTTAGAATGCGTATACCGCAGCAATTAAGAATGAACTTAAGCTTTTATCGGTTCCAAATGCAGGCTCAGAAGCTGAGTCTAAACGCAATTCAGGAATAATGGTTAACGCTCCGATGGTATAGTTTCCGGTTAAGGTCGTGGCAAAGACACTAGAATCTGCTACCCCTGTTCCGATCGCACCAAAGTCTCCACTTTCTTTAAAATACTCTGTACGTAATCCAATTTTGAAAGAGTCAGAAGTAGCTATCTGTGGATATAATGCAAATCCGTAGAAATCTGGTGCATTTTCAGCCTTAAAGTATGCAGCATTTATTCCTAAGAAGAATGAATCTGTTACGTCAAATCCACCTGTATAGTCGATTTCATAAGAATCTGGATTCATTAATACATTTAAGAATTGACCAGAATACCCGTACTGAAGTCCTACAGAATACTTTCCGTCAGGATTGAATTCAGTAGCATCCGTTGGATTTAATAACGCTAACATCAATGAAGACTTCTCATTTAAAGTAATGTCTAACTTCGCACCTGTATGACTAAATGGCCCGTAAGAGAATAAATAAGAAGTACTGTAGTTAAAGTTTGCAGTAGGAGAAATTACTTCATAGCCTAAAAATGTATTGAAGTTACCAACTGTTAACTTTACAGACTCGCTTAAGTTCCAATATGCATACAACTGATTTACGATTTGTGAAGAACCTACAGAATTGAAAACTGCATCCTCACCTCTAGGTCCATATACCATATCGGCCACGAATCCTACTTTTTCTCCTTCGTAAGCAGCGATTAAATTGATCATACCGATTGCGAACCCCGGCTTGTTGGCAAATGAGCTACCAGGAGCAGTATCAAAAGTACCACCACTAATATTACCTCTGAAGTATGTATCGATACTTCCGCTAAATGAGATTTTCTTTTCTTCTTGTTCCTGTCCAGTTAATACCAAGCTGCTTGATAATAATAACGTAAAAATGATTTTTTTCATAATAGTTTGAATTTGAATTAGTCTTTCGACAAAGCAAAGTTAGGCATTAATGCTATTAAAACAAGGGGGTGTATTTTCGAAAACGATGTAATTAACAATAATACCCTAAAAAAATAGGGGGTAATTATTTAAAATATTTAATTATACAATTTTTAACCCCATCAATTATTAGGTATGTAAAAAAATCATATCCTTATTTTGTGATATTCATAAAAATGCAGGTTTTCTTAAAAAAGTTATTAAATAGGTTACATTTGAACTCATGAAATATCAATATGCCTACTTATTAAAGATTCAGTTTTTAGGATTCAGGTTCTCCGGATGGCAGAAACAAGTGAACGCTAAAACTATTCATGAAATGGTTGATAAGTCATTATCTTATGTGCTTGTGAATCAAGAATATAAAACTGTTGGTATGAGTCGTACAGATGCGAAAGTTTCGGCAAAATGTTATTTCATACATTTATTTGTTCATGAGAAATTTGACGAAGAATCCTTTGCTACGGATTTGAATTACAACTTTCCGCAGGATATCCGCCTGCTGGAAGTAAACCGTATTTCAACTTCGTTTGATTTGATCAGCGCGGCGAAACGGAAAACCTATCAGTATTATTTTTCAAAAGGTGAGAAAGTTCATCCCTACGCATCACCCTTTATATATGGTGTAATTGATGATCTGGATATTCATCTCATGCAAAAAGGAGCGCAACTGTTTGAGGGGCAACATAATTTTCGCAGTTTCTGTACCAAACCATCCGAACATACGAAAGTGATTCGTACCGTTGATTACTGCCGAATTTCACCAAATACTGAATTCACTGCATCTTTTTTTCCCACCGAAAGTTATGTATTGGAAGTTCGAGGGGCTGGATTTCTTCGTTATCAAATCCGTTTGATGATGGCAACCTTAATTGAATTGGGAAAAGGAACTATTGATTTGAATTTTATTCGGCAGGCGTTAGCGCAAGCAGAAAGCGATAGACAGTTACCTTTTATTGCTCCAGCATCCGGAT
>JALQZD010000114.1 GCA_023258495.1 Polaribacter sp. | reverse complement strand
CTGGTGTCTCACCTGATCGTTCAAACTTATTGGCATCTTCTTTTCTAATTTCATTTTCATCCTCTCCTCCGATGCTGGTCCCCTGTCGCAATGTGCGTCTGGTGTTCTCCAAAGCTTCATCGTTTCTGGATCCACCTGTTCTCTCAAATTCGATGGTCTGGTTCTCCCCTTCCGTTGACCGTGCATCATCTTGAGGGTACCTTCTTTCGATCTCGGAGGCAAGTGGTCCATAGTGTTTGGAGTGGCCCACAATCCAGATTCTTTCCCTTTGGTGGGGCGCACCGACGCCCGCAGCTGGAATATTAAACGGTTGTACTTGGTAGCCTTGGTTCTCCAAATCAGAGCACACACGTTCGAAGACCACGCCGTCTTGGATGTTAACAATTCCTCGCACATTCTCTGCAACAACCCACCTTGGTTGCACTTCGGTAATAACTCGAAACATTTCTGGCCAGAGATATCGATCGTCATTGGTTCCTTTCTGTTTTCCTGCAACGCTGTAAGGCTGGCAGGGGAAACCACCCGCGACGATGTCGATTTGTCCAAACTCTTCTTTGAGTTCTTGCCCTTTGAGTTTTTTAATATCATCATAAATCTTAACACCTTTCCAATGTTTTTGCAGCAATTGTTTACAGTAGGGGTCTACTTCACAAAATGCTACAGTTTGATATAATCCCGTTTTTTCAAATCCAAGACTAAAACCTCCAATCCCAGAAAATAAATCAAGAATTTTTAATTTTCTCATCAAAATATTTTATAATTTTATTTGCAGTTTTAATTTTACTTTGTTGTTTCATAAAAGGTAAAATCATTTTCAACAATTCATAAGCTTTAGTTCCACGTACATTCCACATAAGCTGTGGTTTAGACTGGTTCCCGTTCACCGTAATTCGTGAAGGTCTTTCGACTAACGTTCCAAGTCCAAAGGTTTGTTGTAATCGTTGTAAAATTCCAAAGTCGGTATTACACACTTCAATTCTGTGCGTGTGTGTTGGGTACGCAACGCCTCGACCATTTTTCTTTAATCGACAAACAGATTCAATATAACCTTCTCCATCGATGAATCCTGCAGTGTAAGCTTTATCACTTATTTTTATTCCGTCGTTGATCATATATTTTTCTCCACTTCAAATATTTAATTTGTTTTTTTGTAAATCTAATTTTCCCACTTTCAAGCATTTCAAAATACTTGTCATGAATATACTCAGGTTCAAACAAAGAGCAATAACAAACATAGGCAAAATCGTCATCATTTTTGACAAACCACATGTGAGCTTCGTTTTTATGAACAATTAATGGACGTTCGAGTCCTCGGTATAACGCGTCCTCAAAAGCTTTGGATAATACAGCTCGCCAAAGTTTTACTTCAGGTTGTAATTCTTCTGGTTCTGATTCGTTTTTTAAATAATCCATTATAGCTCCTTAAAATGAGTGACCAGGGGAAGATCGATTGGTAGTTCGAAAATGTGGAAAACTGGCCACTCATTTTTGAGATTATTTAACTAAACGCAATACCGTACTTTTGATCGTACGTTTACGTGCTCGTTTGTATTCAGAGTCCATTGTAATGAGAAATTCGATTCCTTGTTCAGGC
>JALQZD010000094.1 GCA_023258495.1 Polaribacter sp. | reverse complement strand
GCCAACGAATCTACAATCAGCTGCAAATACATCAATTGACATTAAGCGGATTTCAACTTCGACTATGGAATGAAGTTGCTACTATTATTTTGATTGCAGTTGTCTTTTTGGTAACCCTAAAAAATGCCATTAATTGGATTTGGGGTGTAGTTGGTATTTTTCTATTCAGCTTTCTCATTATGCTGATGGCTCGTGTTTATAAAAAAATCCGTGAGAAGCGAAACTGGGATAAGGAAGAAGCTAAAGTTCTCGAAAGTCTCGATCAGAATGAAAATAACGATTCGGAATAACTCAAATCCGTATTTAATTCTTTTCTTTGCCTCCGAATTTCACTCATGAAAGGAAATAAAAAACAAGCCGCTTTAGGATTTATTTTTGTCACCATGCTTATCGATGTGATTGGCTGGGGAATTATCATTCCGGTAATTCCTGGTTTGATTGAAGAATTGATTAGTGGAGACATAAGTGAAGCTGCAAAAGTAGGTGGTTGGCTTACCTTCGCCTATGCCATTACTCAATTTTTGTTTGCCCCAATTGTCGGGAATTTGAGTGATAAATTTGGACGTAGACCTATAATTTTAATTTCCTTATTCGGATTTACATTAGATTATTTATTACTCGCATTCGCACCAACGATCACCTGGTTATTTATTGGTCGAATTATTGCCGGAATAACCGGAGCAAGTATTACGACAGCATCAGCATATATTGCAGATATTAGTACCCCAGAAAATAGAGCAAAAAACTTTGGGATGATTGGTGCTGCCTTCGGATTAGGATTCATCATAGGGCCTGTAATCGGTGGTGTTTTAGGTCAATATGGAGCTAGGATTCCTTTCTATGCCACTGCAATTTTATGTTTCTTGAACTTCTTATACGGATATTTTATTTTGCCAGAATCATTATCTGAAGAAAATAGAAGACCTTTCGAATTAAAAAGAGCAAATCCTATTGGAAGCTTTATGCATTTGAAGAAATACCCGAGTTTAATCAATTTAGTTCTAGCAACATTTATTTTGTATGTCGCTTCTCATGCCGTTCAAACTAACTGGTCTTATTTTACCATGTATAAATTTGATTGGAACGAAGGAATGGTTGGAATTTCATTGGGTGCCATCGGGTTGCTAGTTGCATTAGTACAAGGCGTATTAATTCGATGGATTAATCCGATGTTAGGAAATGAAAAAAGTATCTACACTGGCTTTTTCATGTACAGTTTAGGAATGCTGTTATTTGCGTTTGCATCAGAAAGCTGGATGATGTTTACTTTTCTGATTCCATATTGTTTAGGCGGTATAGCGGGTCCAGCATTACAAGCTGTAATTTCAATTCAGGTACCCTCATCAGAACAAGGTGAAATTCAAGGAACTTTAACTAGTGTCATGAGTGCATCAGCCATTGTGGGTCCACCCTTGATGACCGGTATTTTTTATTACTTTACCCAAAAAGATTCCGAAATTATTTTTGCCGGAGCGCCTTTTTTACTGGGAGGAGTATTGATGATTTTGAGTGCAAGTATTGCGTATTTCTCCTTTACAAAAAGGAAAAATGTGTCAGAAACAGTAGAATAAATTTCTAGCCTTTCAAACTTTGTTCAAAAGGAATCCGATTCAAAATACTTCGACCTAAGGTAATCTCATCTGCATATTCCAATTCATCACCCACCGCGATCCCCCTGGCAATTGTTGAGGTCGAGATATTGTATTTTTCAATCTGTTTAAAAATGTAAAAGTTTGTTGTATCACCTTCCATTGTGGAACTTAATGCGAAGATGACTTCTTTTACTTGTCCGGAAGCAACTTTCTCAACCAAAGAATCAATCTGTAAATTTTGTGGACCTACGCCTTCAATAGGAGAAATTTTACCTCCAAGAACGTGATACAATCCTTTAAATTGAAGCGTGCTTTCGATGGCCATGACATCTCGTACATCTTCGACAACACAAATGATTTCCGGATTTCGTTTCGAATTGCTACAGATTTCGCACAACTCGGTATCAGAAATATTAAAACAACTTGAACAGTACTTCACCTCATCGCGAAATTCGGTAAGCGCTTTGGTCAAAAATTGAGTAGCGTCTTTGGGTTGCTTTAATAAGTGAAGCGCCAAACGAAGTGCCGTACGTTTCCCGATCCCAGGTAATCGTGCAATTTCGTTAACAGCATTCTCAAGAAGTTTCGATGAAAAATCCACAAGGTAAAAGTAATAATAATCCGAAGGCTATACTTAAGAAATCTGTTGAAAAATTCTATATTCGTATTGTATTATTCAATTCGCAGGAATGCAGCCAATTCATATATTATTTCTGATTGCGACTTACTTTTTCGCATTGTACTTAATTTCTTATTTCACAGGCAAATCAGCAAATAATGCCACATTCTTCAAGGCAAACAATTCATCACCTTGGTATCTAGTAGCTTTTGGGATGATTGGGGCATCATTATCTGGTGTTACATTTATCTCTGTCCCAGGATGGGTAGAAAGTCAAAACATGAGTTATATGCAAATGGTATTAGGCTACACCGTGGGCTATGCCGTTATCGGATTGGTTTTATTGCCACTGTATTACCGACTCAACCTCACTTCAATTTACACCTATTTAAGAGATCGTTTTGGAAATAGTTCTTACAAAACTGGGGCAAGTTTCTTTTTGTTATCGAGAACAATTGGTGCAGCGTTTCGGTTATTTTTAGTGGCCAACGTTTTACAACTTATTGTTTTTGATAAAATTGGTGTGCCATTCTGGGTCACCGTAATTTTGGCCATTCTATTTATATGGATCTATACGAATAAAGGTGGAATCAAAACGATTGTTTGGACGGATACATTGCAAACCTTATTTATGCTGATTGCTGTTGCTGTTTGTATTTATACTGTAATGGACGAGATGCATGTGGATAGTTTATTTTCTTTTGTAGCCGAGAGTGATTATTCTCAGGTTTTCTATTTTGATAATTGGAAATCGGGAAGCTATTTCTGGAAACGATTTCTAGCCGGGGCATTTGTGGCCATTGTAATGACAGGATTGGATCAAGACATGATGCAAAAAAACCTTACCTGCCGAAACCTAAAAGACGCTCAAAAGAATATGTTTTGGTTTACTATTGTTCTGGTCATTGTGAATTTCTTTTTCTTGGCGCTTGGAGTTCTTTTGACCGAATTTGCTTCTAACTATGGAATTGATGCCCACAAAGATGAATTATTCCCACTAATCGCTACCAAAGGGAATTTAGGACTAGCAACCTCCCTATTTTTTGTACTCGGATTAATAGCAGCGGCTTATTCCAGCGCAGACTCTGCCTTAACGTCATTGACGACATCTTTTAGTATTGATATCCAAGAGATCGATAAAAAGAAAGATGAGAAGGAACGTGAAAAAGTTCGTAAAAAGAATCACATTTTATTCTCTGGAATACTGATTGCAACGATTTTAATTTTCAAATACTTCATTACCAATGAGTCGGTTATTGAAAAGATATTTGTCTTTGCCAACTACACATACGGACCATTACTGGGTCTTTATGCTTTCGGACTTTTCACGAGGTTACAAGTGATCGATAAATGGGTACCTATGGTATGTATTCTTTCACCAATACTTTGTTATATCTTAAATACAGTTTGCCTTACCTATTTCGAATTTGACTTCGGATTCGCACTACTGATTGTAAATGGTTGTATCACATTATTAGGCTTACTGACTATCGCTAAATGGACAATAAAATCTTGATAAACGGGTCTTATAAACCATTACAGTGTAATTAGCTTCTTATGCTATTCCGATTTCCTATTATCATTTAAACATCAAATGAAATTATTTAACAACCACCTAACCAATATGTTAGGTGAAATACGAGTTTGGAAATGTCAATATTTTTTTTATCTTTGCAGGTAGAGAATATTATTTGGATTTAATATTCCCCTAAAATTTGTATCGATTAATTAAAATAGTATTAACCCCTAATAAATTAAAACTTCTAGCAACCCCTAGATCATTCTTAACATAGTGTTTCCTAAACTTTAAGTACTAGACATAGGTTTTCCCTAACTTTTGTCAATTTAAATTAGGCCCCACAGTTGCAATAGTTTTCGATTTATTGGCGTGCCCCTTTGCGATGAAAACAAGAACCCTAACTAAAAAATTATATAACAGTCTCTTTGGCTGTGTACTAATCCTTTTACTATCGAGCTTTAATGAAAGTAACCCATCAGACCCTTTTTGGAAAAATTTAGGTTACAATTGGGATAGCTTACACCA
>JALQZD010000060.1 GCA_023258495.1 Polaribacter sp. | reverse complement strand
AATTTGAATAGCCCTTCACTATTCAAAGATTCATTGATTCAGAATCATATCGAATACAGAATTCTTGACACAGCCGATAAATACGGTAAATTATTTCGAATCTTACAAAAAGAAATTGGGTCCTCAATTATATATACCAATTCGAGAATAGGTTCCGAGGAGCTAAGTAGAACACTACATTCTAAAGGAATAAAAAGTACGTTTTATCATGGTGGTTTGACACCTTCTGAAAAGAAAAAAAACTTTAAAATTTGGAAGACTAACGAGTGTCCAAATATGGTGGCCACATCGGCTTTCGGAATGGGTATCAATAAACCGGATGTTCGGTGCATAATTCACTTCAATTTACCATCAAGTATGGAAGCCTATATTCAACAAGTTGGTAGAGCTGGACGAGATGGAAAAAAGGCTTTCGGAATTGTATTCAAAAATGAAAATGATATCCAACTTCAAAATAAAATTCTGAATCAGTCTTTACCAAGCATCAAGGAGATTAAAAATTTATACCAAAAACTGTTTCAATACTTTTCAATATCGAAAGGAGAGGTATCGGAAGATTATCATTATTTGAATCCGGACGCGTTTTACAATCAATACAGCATTGATTCAAAAAAAGGAAGAACAATTTTTCAGTTGTTGCAAAATAACGGAATCATTGAATTTGATTCGAATCGCTATGAAAAATCGAGTCTACAATTCATTACGGATAGCAAAATAGTCCAAAACTATACTATAAGAAATATCTATATTAAAGGTTTTATAGACTCTTTATTAAGACTTTACACTGGTTTATTTAAACAAAAGGTTTATATTAATGAATTTGAGATCGCTAAGAAGAATGCTATTGATGTTTCCGAAGTATTTCGTCATCTTGAGCAGCTAAATAAAGACAAAATCATAAAGTTTCAGCGAAATCAGGAGGGGGTAAAGATACGATTCAATCACCCTAGAGAAGATGATTATACCATAAATTCTATTGCCAAAAATGTTAAAAAATACATTCACCAAAAGCAATTAAAATCTTCAGAATTTAATCATTTTATCACGAACAATTCTGTATGCCGGGCGATACAAATAGGTCATTATTTTGATGAAAAAATAGAAAATGAATGTCAAAAATGTGATGTGTGTAATTCAAAAAACAAGCAATTTGAAACTAAAATTTCCCAATTCATTTTGATGCTTTTGAATGAAAACAAGTCATTATCTTCAGCTGAACTATGTGCAAAAATCGAAGCCGAAGAGGCAGACATTTTAATACATTTGCAAGACTTAATAGCAAGTCAAAAAATCACCTTAACTTCGAGCAATAAATATCAATTAAATGAGCAGTAAAAAAGACCTTAGAATTGTCTTTATGGGAACCCCAGATTTCGCCGTTACCATATTAAAAAAATTGGTAGAGGAATCATTCAATGTGGTTGGGGTTGTTACTGCTCCAGACAAACCAGCAGGTCGCGGAAGAAAATTAAAATCTTCTGCAGTGAAAATGTATGCCGAAAATCAGAATTTACACATACTTCAGCCAACGAACCTTAAAAATGAGTCTTTTTTGCAAGAATTAGCTTCCCTTCAAGCCGATTTACAAATTGTAGTGGCTTTTCGAATGCTTCCGAAGGCGGTTTGGAGTTTACCTGTTTATGGTACATTTAATTTGCATGCTTCCCTCCTACCTGATTATCGAGGTGCTGCACCGATTCATTGGGCCATTATTAATGGAGAAACGAAAACTGGCGCAACAACCTTCTTTATAGATGATAAAATAGATACGGGTGAAATTATTCTTACCAAAGGAACAACGATAACTGAGGATGAAACAGTTGGTAGTCTACACGACAAATTAATGCATTTAGGTGCTGATTTAGTCACTGAAACGGCAACAGCAATCATAAATGGTGGCGTTACTACAACCAAACAACCATCAAAAGCACCAAAACTAGCACCGAAACTAACTCCCGAAAACACAAAAATTGATTGGAATAGACCAACCAAGCAGGTATATGACTTTATTAGAGGACTAAATCCTTATCCGGCTGCCTGGACCTCCATTCAAAATGGTGAGGAGGAAACCACTGCCAAATTATACAAGGTAACAATGGATCTAGAGGATAAAGCAATAGCTC
>JALQZD010000051.1 GCA_023258495.1 Polaribacter sp. | reverse complement strand
CACTCTTAATGCCAGACGGCAAAATATCATGCTGCAAAATGTATGGCACATTCAAGCTGCCATCGCCCTGCGCTTGCACATAGGCTGAATTACCCGCAGCGTCTAGACCAAAGAGTGCCATAATTAAAAAAGCAAGCTTTTTCCTGTTACCCCTCGACTTGCATGTGTTAAGCCTGCCGCTAGCGTTCATCCTGAGCCAGGATCAAACTCTTCATCGTATTCTTTAAATAATATTTAGAAGAATCTCAAAAAAAATTAACTATAAATAGCTTATTCTACTCTTTGTTTACGCTGTCAATTTCAATAGTTTCAAAGAACGTCTCTTTTGCCGTAATACTAGACTCGAACTAGTAGGATTCTATCCAAAATCCCTTCCAAAATTACTCCTAATCGTGTCGCTGTTTTTGTTAGCGGGTGCAAATATATAAACTAATATGCTTTCAACAATAACTTTTTTTAGAAAAAAATTATGTTTTTTTTCTCAACCGAAAAAATTCGAGCAAGGAGCTAAAATTAAGAAAAATATCTGAATCTCGTAACCTATTTAAGAACAAATATTTACAATTGAAAAGAAGACCTTAAGAGCGCTTTTTTTGCTTATTCTTCTTTCTCATTTTTGCAAACATTTTTTTGTATTCTTCTACATCAACAATAGATTTTCTCTCCTGGGCAATCTCCAAAAAGTTAAACTGGAGTCTCGAAGATTGTCGCGGTAAACTTCCGTCGGTGAAAGCCCTTTGCAATACATCCTCTATCAAATAATCCTCGTTGTTCTTTTCAGGATCATATTCATCCTTCAAAGACAACTTAAATATATTGGCTGTAGTATTGTACCAAAAGGCACGCCATCCACTTCTTAATTCCCTGATATTATGAAAGGCAGTTCGTCCTGTTTGTCTATGAATTAACTTAATCAATATCCGCCCTTCTGTTGTGGTTAGCTTCTTTAATTGATCGGTGAATTCATTTTCAATATACTTTTGAATCTGCTTTACATACCTCTTTCGCTTCCGCTTACTTTTAATTCGAAGCAATCTACTATTTAATGTATCTAATCGCTCTGACGCCATTCTCGCATACGGATATGCCCTAAACACCTTTCTTCTAAACCATAAATAATAGCGTACGTCTTCTCTAGATTTAAATTTGTGCTTTGGTAGTAAAGAAAACTCGTCGAACTTTACTTCTAAACTATCGCCAGGTTTTACAAACACATATTCATCAATAGTGATAGGTAATGAATCGACTTCCTTTTTTTGCCCAAAAGAAGTCGACATATATACTAATGATAAGAGTATTACAACCTGTCTCATTAACAACCTGTTTATTGAATCATTTGTAAGAAGTCATCCTCAGAAATAATAGTTACTCCAAGTGATTCCGCTTTCACCTTTTTACTTGGCCCCATATGATCTCCAGCTACCACATAATTCGTTTTCTTAGAAATGGACGAACTTACTTTTCCCCCATTATCCTCGATAGCCTTTTTCAATTCATTACGACTCATCTGATGAAATACTCCAGAGACAACGAATATTTTTCCTTCTAATACATTCGTCTGATTCTCCAACTCTTCTTCTGATATCGTCAATTGAACTCCGTAAGATTTCAATCGGTCTATCAATTGCATATTGCCAAGATCATTCGAAAACTCGATGACACTATCTGCAATTTTATCACCAATTTCATCGACAGCAACCAAACTTTCAAAATTAGCAGTCATTAAACTGTCAATCGATTTGAAATGTTTAGCCAGTTTCTTCGCTACGGTTTCTCCGACAAATCGGATTCCTAAGGCAAAAAGCACTTTTTCGAACGGAATTTGTTTCGACTTTTTGATTCCGTCAATCATATTCTGAGCCGATTTTTCTGCCATTCGTTCTAACGGAATAATTTGCTCAACTCTCAAATCATATAAATCAGCATAATTCAGAATCAATCCTTCCTTTCGCAATAAGTCAACTGTCTCTCCTCCTAGCCCTTCGATATCCATGGCCTTTCGACTGATATAATGTTGAATTCTACCGGTGATTTGGGGAGCACATCCATAAGTGTTCGGACAATAATGTTTCGCATCGCCATCAGTTCTTACCAAAGCTGTATCGCATTCTGGGCAGTGGGTTGCATATATGGTAGGCGTAGAATCCGCTGGACGCTTACTCAGATCAACTCCTAAAACTTTCGGAATAATCTCTCCGCCCTTTTCAACATAAACGGTATCTCCTACTCTGATATCTAATTTCTCAATCTGATCTGCATTGTGTAAAGAGGCTCTTTTGACAATGGTTCCTGCCAATGAAACCGGCTCTAAATTGGCAACCGGAGTAATTGCTCCTGTTCGGCCCACCTGGTAGGTGATTTCGTTCAATACTGTTGATACTTGCTCTGCTTGAAATTTATAGGCAATGGCCCAACGCGGAGATTTCGAAGTATACCCTAACTCTTCTTGTTGTTGTAAACTATTTACTTTGATTACAATTCCGTCTGTCTCATAAGGTAAATCATGTCTTTTTTCATCCCAATGATTTACAAAAGTTAATACCTCATCAATCGAGCTTGCTAATTGAATTGTTTTCGGAACTTTAAATCCAGCATTTCGAGCCGCTTCCAAAATGTCGTAATGCGATTTGAATTTTCGATTATTGGTCACAACCTGATACAATAAACAATCTAAAGGTCTTTTTGCTACCTCCGAGCTGTCTTGTAACTTTAAACTTCCACTTGCAGTATTTCTCGGATTTCGATAAGGTTCTTCTCCCATGGCAATTCGTTCACGATTCATTTTTTCGAATCCATCCAGTGGCAAAATGATTTCACCTCTTATTTCGAAATCAGTAATAAAGTCCCCTCCTGTATGCAAAGGAATAGAACGAATGGTTCGAATATTTGTCGAAACATCATCTCCTTGGAAACCATCACCACGCGTTACAGCTCTGACAAACTTTCCATTTTCATAGGTAAGATTAATCGAAGCACCATCAAATTTCAATTCGCAGGTATACTCAATCTGATTGGTACCCAACAATTTTTGGATTCGTTTTTCCCAATCCAATAAATCTTGTGAAGAATAGGAATTATCCAAAGAATACATTCGATTTAAATGAGTAACCGTGGTAAACTTCTTGGTGATTTGCCCACCTACTCTTTGTGTCGGAGAATTCGAATCGAAGTATTCTGGGAATTGATTTTCTAAACTTTCTAACTCCTTAAGTTTGATATCGAATTCAAAATCTGAAATAGAGGCGTTGTCTAATACATAATAATTATAGTTATGCTGATGTAATTCTTTTCTCAGCGCCGCTATCCTTTCTTTTGGACTCATATATTCAGAATTGTGAAATTAATTTCAAATATCTTTCCAAAAATAAAAGATTATTTCCTTCGTCACCATATTAAAAGTACCTAAACCTCAAATTTAACAGACAGAAAATGTAAGCTATGTAACACAAGCGCTCTGCGCAATCATAATCATTATTGATATCAGAAGACATCAATTAGATGGACCGAATCATTACTGTTGGAGATTTCTACGGTAGAGTATACCATGAGAACACTCAAATATTGTTCATTCAATATGAATCATATAGTGCTGAAAAAACCCGATTGAATCGGGTTTTTTTATGTCTAGTAATATGTAAATCTTCGCACTTTCGCTATGTATTTGGCGAGTCGAATCACCTGGTGTGAATACCCATATTCATTATCATACCATACATATACCACTACGGTTTCATCATCTGTAATGGTCGATTTACTATCGAATATCGAAGGTGATGTAGATCCGATGATATCTGATGAAACTAATTCGTTATCTAAGGAGAATTTGATTTGCTCAACTAAATCTCCTTCTAATGCGTATTGTTTCATAATCGCATTAACAATTTCTTTCGTCACCTTAGTTCGCAATTGTAAACTTAAGATGGCCAAAGAACCATTTGGTACAGGAACTCTAATGGCATTTGACGTCAATTTTCCTTCTAAAGCAGGTAATGCTTTTGACACTGCCTTTCCTGCCCCAGTTTCGGTAATGACCATATTTAAAGCAGCTGCTCTACCTCTACGGTATTTTCTATGCATGTTATCTACCAAATTCTGATCATTGGTATAGGCGTGAATTGTTTCGATGTGCCCTTTCTTAATTCCGAAGTTGTCATCTAGGACTTTTAAAACTGGTGTAATTGCATTTGTTGTACAAGACGCCGCTGAAAAAATATCTACCTCATCTAGGCTATATTGTAAATGATTTACACCATGTACGATATTCGGTATTCCTTTTCCAGGGGCTGTCAATAACACTTTGCTGGATCCCTTAGCCTTTAGATGTCTCGCTAACGCTTCGTTATCTCTAAAAGCACCCGTATTATCGATAATCAAGGCATTATCAATTCCATAAGCCGTATAATCAATATCCTCTGGATTATTCGAAGAAATAATATGAACAGTGGTTCCGTTGATAATTAATGCTTTGTTTTCGGCATCTACAGAAACAGTCCCAATGAAATCGCCATGAACAGAATCTACTCTTAGTAAAGAAGCTCTTTTTTCCAGAACAGACTCGTCCACATTTCCACGAGTTACAATAGCTCTTAAACGCAATTGAGAACCCTTTCCGATTCGGGTCATTAATTCTCTTGCCAATAATCGACCAATACGTCCAAATCCGTAAAGCACGACATCTCTTGGTTCAATATCTTTTACTTGAGACAAATCTCCAAGTTTGGTTTTTACAAATTCCAATTTGTTTGAACATAGAGATGGATTTAAATGGCACTCATAAGCCAATTTCCCAATATCAATTTTTGATGGTGGAACGTCCAATTCTTGGATTGCTTTTGCAATACTCAATGCGTCTTGAATAGTAATTGGTTTACTAACAAATTCCGCTGCGTAATTTAGTAGATTAGATACCTCTCCTGCTCTTTTATTAAAAAGTGGATTTCTAAATAAAATTAACTCGATTGATTTCTCATACCATAAGTCATTTACAATATTGACAAATTCGATTGTTAATCGTCTTACTTGGGCTTGTTGTGATACTTGATCTTGGTAGTTTAAGGGTGATTTCATCAATAAATTTTTTTTGCAAAAGTATTTCTTTTTTTGAAATTCGAAATCGATTTCGTTAAAATTTATATCAAAAAAATTCCCGACTGAAAAATCGGGAATTATAAGTCAATTTTTTTGAATGTTTTTTTACCTAAATCCGTAACGTTCAGTTACTCCTTCAAGATTGATTACTTCAATATAGAATGGGTTTTTCGATCTTACACTATTCTCAAGAACTCTAACTGCATCCGAAGCGTTTGAAATGCTTTGACGATTAATCTTAGTAATGATGTACCCTTCTTTTACTCCATAGTACTCCAAACTTTTATTATTGTTTGTCTGAATCTTTGCACCTCCTTTGATATTTAACTTTCTCTTTTCCTCTTTGCTCAAATCTTTTAGAGAAATGCCCAATGCTCTGGATGTGTATGTGTCTCTTTTGTTCAACATTACACTTTTGGTAAGAAATTTACCTTCTCTTTCTACAGTGATGTTTACATATTCACCTGGGCGTTTTGCAGTTAACTGACCTCTTAGCTCTGAAAACTTCGAAATTTTCACATTATTAACCTTCTTGATGATATCTCCATCTTTTAATCCGGCTTTTCTCGCACCACCGTCGTAAAAAACCTGTGCAATTTTCACTCCATCGATATTGTTCTCTGAGTTATCAATGGAAATCCCTAAAACCGCTTCTTGAACTGTTCCAAATTCTAACAAATCGTCTACAATTTTCTTGGCAATATTTGATGGAACAGCAAATGAATATCCAATGAAAGAACCAGTTTTAGAGGTAATGGCAGTATTTATTCCTACCAATTCTCCACGTGTATTTACCAAAGCTCCACCACTATTCCCTGGATTTACAGCCGCATCCGTCTGAATAAAAGAATCGATAGAAGAATTTCCTTCTAAGTCTCGCCCTTTGGCACTAACTATTCCCGCAGTCACTGTTGAAGTTAAGTTATATGGGTTCCCGACAGCCAATACCCATTCCCCAATTTTTACCGTATCTGAGTTTGCAAATGGTAGATAAGGAAGTTGTTCATCCGTATCAATTTTCAA
The DNA here is from genome assembly GCA_023258495.1 of Polaribacter sp. Taxonomy (GTDB): domain Bacteria; phylum Bacteroidota; class Bacteroidia; order Flavobacteriales; family Flavobacteriaceae; genus Polaribacter. The sequence goes on along the minus strand of JALQZD010000051.1, from coordinate 82 downwards.
TAATGCAATATCATTATCCTTATCGGTACCAATCAATCTGGCTTTAAATTTTTGTCTGTTATTTAATGTAATCTCGATGTCG
>JALQZD010000350.1 GCA_023258495.1 Polaribacter sp. | reverse complement strand
AACGAATAAATGTATAATCTATTCAAGAGCAGCTAAGTAGCGCTCAGCATCTAGGGCAGCCATGCAACCGGTTCCCGCAGCAGTTACTGCTTGTCTATATTCTTTATCTTGAACATCTCCAGCCGCAAATACACCTGGAACATTCGTTTTAGTACTTTTCCCTTTGGTGATGATATAACCTGTTTCATCCATATCGATTACACCTTTAAATAAGTCTGTATTGGGCTTATGACCAATAGCAATAAATACTCCTGTTACTTCAATTTCAGTTTTCTCACCAGAAACATTATTCACCACTCGAACCCCATCAACAACAGTATCTCCTAATACGTCATCCAATTCTGTATTGTAAAATACCTCAAGATTTTCTGTAGTATTCACACGGTGTTGCATCGCCTTTGAAGCACGCATTTCATCTCTTCTCACCAACATTTTTACATTTTTGCAAAGTTTAGCTAGATAAGTAGCTTCCTCTGCGGCAGTATCTCCTCCTCCAACAACAATGACATCCTGACCTTTATAAAAGAATCCGTCACAAGTGGCACACGCCGAAACGCCTCCACCAATTAATCGTTGTTCATTTTCTAAACCCAAATACTTAGCTGAAGCACCCGTAGAGATAATAATAGTCTCAGCTTCTATCAATTTACTTTCATCAACAGTGACTTTGTGAATCCCTCCTTCTGTTTCAGATAATTCTACCGAAGTTACCAATCCGAAACGAACATCAGTTCCAAATCGTTCTGCCTGATTTTTTAAATCTTCCATCATCATGGTTCCATCTGTTCCATTCGGATATCCAGGAAAATTATCAACTTCAGTAGTTGTGGTTAACTGACCTCCCATCTGCATTCCAGTATACATCACCGGTTTTAAATCTGCTCTAGACGCATAAATGGCTGCCGTATATCCCGCAGGTCCAGAACCAATTATCAAACATTCAATTCTTTCAATCGTTTCAGACATTTCGATAAAATTTAGATAACAAATGTATTTTTTTTATGCCATAATTCTAAGCATCACAAATGGTATTTTGCAATAATTTAATAACAAAAATCAATGAATTGTTAGTAAGTTTATAGTTCGGTAAACCTTACGGTAAAAGTTTTACAATTCCATAGTATTCAATACCTACATAGATAAAACCATCGGGACCTTCCTCTACAGATCTCACTCTACCTAGATTTTTGAGAATTTTTTCCTCTTTTACAACCTTTCCGTTTTTGAGTGTACAAACAGAAACGTATTGAAATTTAAGAGATCCAACAAGTAGTTTTCCATACAAATTAGGATACTTTTTACTGGTTACGAAAGCCATACCACTGGGCGCAATGGAAGGTGTCCAAAAGTGCAGAGGATCTTCCATACCGGGAATGGTGGTCTTATTAGTAAACTTAGTACCGCTATAATTAATTCCATAACTCGCCTTAGGCCAGCCATAGTTTTTCCCTTTTTGAATAATGTTAATTTCATCACCTCCACGTGGTCCGTGTTCATGTGTCCAGATTTCTCCAGTGAATGGATTTATTTCCATTCCTTGCGGATTACGATGACCATAACTGAAAATTGCTTTTTTAGCACTTGAATTATTCACAAATGGATTATCAGCAGGTATAGTTCCATCATCCTTTAATCGATAGACCTTTCCACAATCCCTTGAAATATCCTGCGGATTCAAATCACGGTTTCCACGGTCACCAATTGTGAAGTAGATATATCCTTCTCGATCGAAGGCAATCCGAGAACCAAAATGTTGACCTCTTCTACTATTGGGACCAGCCTTGTAGAGAACTTTCTTATTCATTAATCGACCATCCCGTAACTCAGCTCGCATTAAAGCTGTATTGGTACCCTCACCTTGACCCGAGCCGGAGGCGTATGTGAAATAAATCAAGTGATTCTCTTTAAAATTAGGATGCAATTCAACGTCCATCAAACCACCTTGCCCGTATTCCACAACACGAGGTAATCCGAATACTTCCCTTTTTTTACCATTACGAAAAATGGTCATTTTACCCTTCTTTTCGGTATATAACATTGAATTATCTGGTAAAAAAGTAAAGCCCCACGGAATGGTTATGTCCTTGACAAAAATCTTGTGTTTAAACGTTTTCTGTTGCGCGTTTATATGAGATTCTGAAAGAAAAATAAAGGCAATAAGTATCAAGTGAGCTATTCGATCGATTTTCATATTTATAAATATAAATTCTTTTTCAATGTAAAAATAATGTTTTAATTTTGCCTTCCCCTTTCGGGGTGTAGTCTCTCGGCCTTTCTCGAGATAAACTACACTACGAATTCAATAATTTACGGGGTGTAGCGTAGCCCGGTTATCGCGCCGCGTTTGGGACGCGGAGGTCGCAGGTTCGAATCCTGCCACCCCGACAAAGAAAAGCTAGATATCTTTTGATGTCTAGCTTTTTTCATTTTCTAAACCTCAAGGTAATACCTTGAAAGGTGATGGAAATGAAAAAATAAAACACCGAAAGGTGTGCGCTTTTCTTTAGCAACATACCCATATTCAGGAACACCTCGGTCGTCCTGCCAGCCAATTCCCTATCATTTACAGAATCAAAGGTCTATTACTTTTAATGTAACTTTAACTCCTTTTTGTTTAATCTTTTTTATTTTTGATTAAACATTATTTATCTTTGATAGAAACTACATTTATGTTTTTTAACGAAATAGACATATCAAATCTTGAGAAAATATTTCGCATTAATCTGATCAATAGTTGCTCTGGCTACAAGTCAGCAAATTTGATAGGCTCAGTTTCTAATGCAGGGATTCCTAATGTCGCAGTTTTCAGTTCTGTAACACATCTGGGATCTAATCCTCCGACTTTAGGATATATTCTTAGACCAACTACGGTTCCAAGAAATACATATAAAAACATCAAAGAAACTGGTGTGTTCACCATCAATCATATTCACAAAGGAATTATAGAAGACGCGCATCATACCTCAGCAAAATATCCAGAAGAGATATCTGAATTTGATAAAACTACATTAGAAGAAGAATACAAAGGAAATTTCAAGGCTCCTTTTGTAAAGGGATGCCCAGTTCAAATGTCGATGCGATTCCTTGAAGAGGTTTATATTTCCTCCAATGACGTAACGATGATTGTAGGTCGAATTCAGGAATTATACATAGATGATAAATTACTCAAAGCGGACGGATTTATTAATTTGAGTGAGGGTGAGGTTATGACCATCAATGGTTTAGACGCTTACGCCCTGCCAAAATTAGAAGATCGATTCACCTACCAAAGACCAAAGAAAAACTAATTTGAAAATTTTAATTACAGGAACAACAGGTTATATCGCCAAGCGACTCGTTCTTCATTTGCTAGAAAATGAGAAATGTGAGTTGGTGTGCTGTGTTCGCGATTTAAAACGTATTCCTGATGAGATTAAAAATAACTCAAATTGCAGTTTTTTAAAGATTGATTTCTTAAAAAAAAGGAGTCAAGAACTACCAACGGATATTGATATAGCGTATTACTTGATTCATTCTATGACGAGTAATGAGGATGATTTTAGTGCACTAGAAAAAAAATGTGCTGAGAATTTCAAAAATTTAATTTCGAAAACAACATGTCAACAGGTGATTTATCTGAGTGGAATCGTAAATGACAACTCTTTATCCAAGCATTTAAACTCAAGATTACAAGTTGAAGAAACCCTTCAATCCGAGCATTATTTTTTAACCACATTGCGAGCAGGAATCATTGTAGGAAGTGGGAGTGCGTCCTTCGAGATCATAAGAGATATCGTAGAAAAATTACCTGTAATGATTACACCGAAATGGCTTAACACCAAATCGCAACCTATAGGAATTCGCGATGTGCTGCAGTTTTTATCAGGAGTTCGCTTGTTAAAAAAGACGTACAATAGATCATTCGATATTTACGGACCGGAGGTATTAACTTACAAAGAGATGTTACTACAGTTTGGCGCAGTTAGGGGGTTAAAACGATATATTTATACACTTCCTGTTCTTAGTCCGAAGCTATCCTCTTATTGGCTTTACTTTGTAACCTCAACCTCTTTTCCATTAGCAACTGCTTTGGTCGAAAGCATGAAAGTGGAAGTTATCGCGAAAGAAAATCAATTGAGTAATTGGTTAGGCATTCAACCAATGTCGTATAAGAGAGCGGTAGAACTAGCCTTTCAAAAAATTGAGCAAAACACTGTGATCTCCAGCTGGAAAGATGCTTTTAGTAGTGGAGTTTTTGATGATCAATTATCAAAATACATAGAGGTACCCAAATTCGGATGTTTTAAAGATGTACGATTCCGTAACATCAAAAATGAAAAATATACACTCAACAAAATCTGGACTATTGGTGGAAAAAACGGGTGGTATAGCTTCAATTTCTTATGGAAATTAAGAGGATATATTGATAAGCTTTTTGGTGGTGTCGGATTGCGCAGAGGCAGAACACACGACACTTATTTAGAGCCTGGTGATCCCGTAGATTTTTGGCGAGTCTTGTTTGCTGATAAAAAAGAAAAAAGATTGCTACTCTTCGCAGAAATGAAGCTTCCAGGAGAGGCATGGTTAGAATTCAAAATTGTTAAAAAGAAATTATACCAGAGAGCAGTTTTTCGTCCAAAAGGAGTGCTGGGAAGATTGTATTGGTATGCTATTTTACCTCTTCACGGTTTTGTCTTTAAAGGGATGATTAATGCGTTGGTTGAAGAATAATGAAAAAGATAAAAAAACAACACCTCCCCACCAAGATTTGTGTGGTTTGTGAACGACCATTTAACTGGAGAAAAAAATGGGAAAGGAATTGGGAAACAGTTAAATATTGTAGTGAAAAATGCAGAAGATCAAAAGCAAAGTAAATTTAATATGGTTCCGCAACGATTTACGAGTTCGCGATAATGAAGTTTTACGGGAAGCCTGTGAAGACGATGCGAATGTAATTGGAGTATATTGCATTGAACCTAGTTGGTTTCAGAGGGGCAGATTTGGTTTTAAAAAAATGGAGAAATTCCGAGCTAAATTCCTTTTAGAATCACTCACCGATTTAAAGGTTAACTTAAGCAAACTCAACATTGATTTATTAGTTCATTTTGAATCAGCTAAGGATGTCATTCCGTCAATCTGTGCCGAATATCAGGTGAGCAATATTTATCTTCAAAAAGAATGGACACAAGAGGAGGTTGATCTTGTAAAGGCCGTTAGATCTAAAATATCAAGTTCGGTTTCCTGGAGGTCATTTTACAATCAATTTCTATATCACCCTGAAGATATTCCATTCAAATTCTCAGATACACCACAAGTATTTACCGCTTTCAGGAAAAAATTAGAAAAATACATCAATATTCGAGGAGAGCGTGATATTCAAAAATTATCGGGTGCGAATCGAATCGTAAATAATACACAAATTCCGACACTAGAAGATGTAGGTTTCGATACACTTGAACAACCCTCAAAATCGGCTTTTCCTTTTCTTGGAGGTGAAACTGAAGGGTTAAAAAGGTTACATCACTATTTCTTTGCAACCAAAAAATTAGGTTTCTACAAAAAGACTAGAAACGGATTAGTAGGATTAGATTATAGTTCAAAATTCTCCCCTTGGTTAGCCAACGGAAGTATTTCTGCAAAAACCATTTACTGGGAAGTCAAAAGGTTTGAATCAGAACATTATAAAAATCAATCCACCTATTGGTTAATCTTTGAATTGATTTGGCGCGATTATTTTAAATACATCTCACTCAAGCATCAGAACCAGATTTTTAAACTTGACGGAATTCTGAACAAGTCCTACGATTGGTCGAGCAATCAAAATCAAATTAATAAATGGATTAACGGTCAGACGCGTTCCAATTTCGTGAATGCCAATATGATCGAATTGAAAGAAACCGGATGGATGAGCAATCGAGGCAGGCAAAATGTAGCTTCGTTCTTCGCTAAAGAACTGCATCTCGACTGGAGAATTGGTGCTGCCTATTTCGAGGCGCTACTACTCGACTACGATGTTCATAGCAATTATGGAAATTGGATGTATGTATCCGGAGTTGGGAATGATCCTCGAGATCGAAAATTCAATGTTGATCTTCAGGCAGAAAGATATGATACAGACGGTCGTTATCGAAAATTATGGTTACAGACAAAATTGTTTTAACGGATGAATACTAAGGAAATACAAATCATTTTTCCGCATCAGTTGTTTCAAAACACTGAGGTATCAGATCAATGTGAAAAAATCTATTTGATTGAAGAATATCTGTTCTTCAACCAATATGAGTTTCATAAAGCAAAATTGGCATTTCATCGAGCAACAATGAAAGCCTACGAAAACTATCTAAAAGATTCTGGAAAACACGTGGTTTACATTGAAGCCATTCAGGAAGAAAGCGATACTCGATTCTTAATCCCTAAACTTATAAAGGAAGGCATCAAAAAAATTCATATCATAGATCCCACTGATAATTGGCTTGTGAAACACATTAAATCCGTTTCCAGCGATATTACAATCGAATGGTATGAAAATCCTCTTTTCATCAATTCGAAAAGTGAGTTATCCGGATTTTTTAAACCCACAAAAAAGAAATTTTTTCAAACCTCTTTCTACAAAGACCAACGAAAAAGGCGCAATATTCTCATGATTGGTGATCAGCCATTAGGCGGTAAATTAACCTATGACGCTGATAACCGCAAAAAATATCCAAAGAATAAAATTCCGCCCGCAATTCACTTTCCTGAACTAACAGATTATCATAAAGAAGCAAAATCATACGTGGAAAATCATTTTGCTAAAAACTACGGAGAAATCAATGATTTTATGACCTATCCTACTTCTTTCAAATCATCCGAAGAATGGTTAAACCAGTTTTTTACGAACAGATTTCATGAATTTGGAATCTATGAGGATGCGATTGTAAAGGAAGAACATTTTTTAAATCATAGTCTGCTCTCCCCTCTCATTAATGTCGGATTATTAGATCCTATGGATGTGATTCAAAAAGCGATTGATTTCGCCAAAAAAGAAGAGGTTCCATTAAATTCTACGGAAGGATTTGTTAGGCAGATATTAGGATGGCGTGAATTCATCCGAGGTGTTTACGAAGCCAAAGGGTCTGAAGAACGTACCAGAAATTTTTGGGGATTTAAGCGAAAAATTCCCAAATCATTCTATGACGGAACAACAGGTATTGTGCCTGTCGATGATGTCATCAAAAAAATATTAAAAACCAGTTATGCGCATCATATAGAAAGACTCATGATTCTTGGCAATTTCATGGTGCTTTGTGAATTCGATCCAGATGAAGTCTATAAATGGTTTATGGAGCTTTTTATTGATGCCTATGACTGGGTAATGGTTCCTAATGTTTACGGAATGAGTCTTTTTGCTGATGGCGGATTGATGTCGACAAAACCATACATCAGCAGCAGTAATTACATAATGAAAATGAGTAACTATCCCAAAGGACAGTGGCAGGAGACATGGGATGGACTCTTTTGGGCTTTTATGGATAAACATCGTGATTTTTTCTTATCAAATCCAAGATTAGGAATGCTGATTCGAACCTTCGACAAAATGAATCAAGAGACGAAAGAAAAACATTATACTAACGCAGAAAATTTTTTTCATTTTATAGAGAATGACTGAGAGAGAAAAAATAAGTATTGTTTGGTTTAAAAGAGATCTGAGGTTACAGGATAATGAAGCCATTCAGAATGCCGTAGCTAAAGGTCGCCGTATCTTATTATTGTATCCTTTCGAAACCATGCTTCTCGAAGATGTACATTATGATGAACGTCATTGGAATTTTATCAAACAATCGATCGAAGATATAAATGATGAATTAAGGGCATTGAAAACCAAGGTGATGGTCGTACAATCGGATATCATCAATATCTTTAATCAGATTCAGAATTCTTATAAAATTGGAAGTGTTTATTCGCATCAGGAAACTGGATTACTTGTGACCTATCAGCGTGATAAAGACTTTGCAAGATATTGTAGAAACAATTCTATCGAATGGAAAGAAAATATTAACAATGGAGTTCTTCGAGGGTTGTTAAATAGAGAGGATTGGTTTGAAATGTGGGAAGCGTACATGAATAAAAAACTTATAGAAAATCAACTTGACCGTTCCAATTTTCTTTCGATTGAAGATATAGAGAAGCTTGAACGCTACTTCCATACGGTATCATTGACTACTAAAAAAAGTAAGAAATTTCAGTCTGGCGGCACCAAAACGGCTTGGAAATACGCCAATTCATTTTTCAATGAACGGCACAAAAATTACATGTATCACATTTCAAAACCTGCTGAATCTCGATTGAGCTGCAGTCGTTTATCACCCTACATCGCGTGGGGAAATGTATCGATCCGACAGATTTATCAAAAGGCAAAATCAGTAAAATCTAGTTCAAACAGAAGACATATTGGTGCGTTTATTTCGCGATTGCGATGGCAAGCGCATTTCATTCAAAAATTTGAAATGGAACACACTATGGAAAACGCCAGTATCAACAAGGGATATCACAAGTTAAAAAAGAGCATTTCCAAAGAATACACCAAAGCGTGGGAAGAGGGACAAACTGGATTTCCACTAGTAGATGCAAGTATGCGTTGCTTGCGCGAAACCGGTTATGTCAATTTTAGAATGAGAGCACTACTAGTTTCATTTTTCACTCATATTCTATGGCAACCCTGGCAGGCAGCTACGCATCACTTATCGAGAATGTTCCTTGATTTTGAACCCGGAATTCATTTTCCACAATTACAAATGCAAGCTGCTGAGACCGGAATTAATAATATCAGAATTTATAATCCGATAAAAAATAGCTTGGAACATGACGAAGATGCTACTTTCATCAAAAAATGGATACCCGAACTAAAAAACTTACCGAAAGCATTTATTCACGAACCTTATTTAATGACCCCATTAGATCAGCAATTCAATAATGTGACACTTGGAAAAGATTATCCGAAACCCATTGTCGATGCAAAACAAGCCCGAAAGTATGCGTCAGACATCCTATGGAAGATGAAAAACGACCCAGAAGTTCTACAAGAAAATTCTCGTATCCTTAATAAACACACCCTTTCCGATCGACAAAGAATGTTAAATTCTGATTAGTCATAAGTTAAGTTTATTGCACAATACAAAAAAATGTTTAACCATTTTAACAAATAATTAAACATTTTTATACCTTAGTTGAGCATTATTATTTAGATATTTGAAAGACTCATTATTAAAATTACAATGATATTTGATACTACGCTTCAGAATAAGGATAACGAAATATTAATGACTGACATCGTGGGTCGTAGGTTTTCTTTTTTTGAATCAATTAAGATGAATGGAATCGGTTCAAAGCGTATGATAATCGAGAGTGTAAGTCCTAGCATGGACCAGCTGATGAACACCGTTTCAGACATCAATTATGCAAATATCGAATTGCGAAAGAACGGCATCATTGTCCACATCAATCAGGGTTTAAAAACCTACAGTTGGGTAATCCCGTTTCATCAATTGCATACCTATCAATCTGATGGATTTAGTATTCATGCAAACGGAAGCCATGTAAGATTTATGAATAACAAGTTATTGAAAGAAAACAAAATGTTCTTATCCAAAATGATGAATTTAAAGGCGAAGAGTCAGGAACAATTCAATTTTCAATTCAACTAATGTTAGACAAAGCAGAGGTAGACAGAGTTATTGAAATGGCTTGGGAAGACCGTACTCCTTTTGATGCCATCTTGTTTCAGTTCAATTTGAAAGAACAAGAGGTGATTGAATTAATGAGGAGAGAACTAAAACCAAGTAGTTTTAGACTTTGGAGAGCAAGAGTACAAGGAAGACGAACGAAACATTCAAAATTGCGAAGTTTTGAAGAAGGCCGATTCAAATGTTCACGGCAAAAATCAATTTCGAACAACGCAATATCAAAACGTTAAACTAGTGCTTTGTTCCAGCATTGGAGACAGCACGTAAAAAAGACCAAATATGACAACACAAGTTCTAGAAAAATTAAGAGAAAAAAGAAATACAAATGGATCCCCGTTTCAGGGATTAAATGCACATGAAATTGGAGATGATCACCTCCTCACTGGCTTAGAAACTCCGATGAGAGATGATGCCTTTGCAATTTCTGAAGAAGAAAAAAAGTTAAAAATTGAATACCACTTCACAGAAATCATGAACGCTTTAGGTTTGGATTTAACTGATGATTCATTACAAGGCACTCCAAAACGGGTGGCGAAAATGTATATCGAGGAGATTTTCTCAGGATTGAATCCAGCCAATAAACCAAAAGTTGCATTGTTTGATAACAAGTATCAATACAACCAAATGTTGGTTGAGAAAAACATCACCTTTTATTCGAACTGCGAACATCATTTTGTACCTATTATAGGTAAAGCACATGTGGCTTATATCAGTTCTGGAAAAGTGATTGGATTATCGAAGTTAAACCGAATCGTACAATATTACGCCAAAAGACCACAAGTACAGGAGCGATTAACGAATCAAATTGCAGAAGAATTAAAAAACGTTTTACACACTGATGATGTGGCGGTTATTATTGATGCAAAGCACTTATGTGTTTCATCCAGAGGCGTAAAAGATGACACGTCGAGCACAGTGACGTCATTCTTTGGTGGTAAATTCAACACACCAGAAAAAATAGCTGAATTACAAAACTCTTTAAATTACTAATTATGGAATTAATTGAAAAAGCTCTAGAATTCGAAAACAGAAAAATGAGGTTTCCTACGACAAGCGACAGGATTCTAGCATCTCGAGAAGCAAAGTCCTTAATTTTAAGTCTAAATGAAGTTTATAAAGTGAACAAAGACAAAAACATTATGGACATTATGAAGCGTTTAACTGCTATTAAACAGCGAATTGAAAAGCGTTTAAAGGGAAAACCATTAACTGCAGTTTAATCATTACAAGTAAACCTATTTTAAAGCCCTTCATAGGGCTTTTACTTTTACATACCTATTCCATATGAAAACCATTGTCATTATTGGGGCAAGTCGAGGTATTGGAAATGCTATTGCAAATCAATTATCTCCCGATCACAGGATTATTAATATCAGTAGAAACAACCCCGATAACCTCCAAAATATAATCAATTTTAATCTGGATATCCTTACGGATACGCTTCCTGAGATTGAAGAAGTTGATGCTTTAATCTACTGTCCAGGAAGTATTAATTTAAAACCCATAAGCCGATTAAAATTGGATGATTTTCGAAATGATTTCGAAATCAATGTAATGGGAGCTGTGAAGGCTATACAACATTTTTTACCCAAATTAAAGAATGGCAACAACCCATCAATTGTTTTGTTCAGCACCGTAGCAGCAAAACTTGGGATGCCTTTTCACGCGAGCATCGCAGCAGCCAAAGGAGCTGTGGAGGGAATTACAAAGTCATTAGGTGCAGAATTAGCGCCAACCATTCGTGTCAATGCAATTGCTCCAACAGTAACAAATACAGATTTGGCCTCGAAGTTATTACGGAACGAACGGATGATTGAAAATATCAAAGAAAGACATCCGTTGAAGAAATACCTTGAGCCAAACGAGGTGGCCGCTATGGCAAAGTTTTTAATTTCAGATGAAGCAAAATCAATATCTGGGCAGACTTTTGAATTGGATTGTGGAATTGTAAGCTTTAAAATTTAATTATGGGAAATCTATATGATATTCAAATCAATAGCCTACAGGGAAAACCAATTAATTTTGGTGATTTCAAAGGCAAGTATATTTTATTCGTCAACGTGGCATCAAAATGTGGTTTTACACCCCAATACAAGGATTTAGAAAAATTATATCAAGAATACAAAGATCATCTTATAGTCATTGGAGTACCGTGCAATCAATTTGGTCATCAGGAACCAGGAAGCTCAGATGAAATTCAGGAATTTTGTCAGGTTAATTACGGTGTTTCATTCTTAATCACCGAGAAAGTGAATGTTAAAGGAAGCAACCAGCATCCGCTTTATGTCTGGTTAACCAATAAAGAAAACAATGGAAAGAAGAGTTCTACGGTTCGTTGGAACTTTCAGAAATACCTGGTGGATTCTGAAGGAAACCTGATCGACTTCTATTACTCTATTACCAAACCCACCAGTTCAAAAATCACAAAGCATATCCTATAATTATGTTCGGATTATTCAAAAAGAAAAGCGAAAAAGAGCAATTGCAGAGTCGCTACAAAAAATTAATGGAAGAAGCATACAAACTACAATCGGTTAATCGTAGTCAAAGTGACGAAAAATATGCCGAAGCAGATGCCATCTTGAAACAAATTGATGCACTTGGCAATTAAAAGATCATATCAGCTGTTAGTTTTATTTCTATTGATCAACTTTGGCGGATTGGCTCTGGGTAGTTTTTTAATGAACAGCGGCCCTACTTCAGATTGGTACATGGGATTAAACAAGGCCCCATGGACTCCTCCAGGATGGGTTTTCGGTGCTGCTTGGACTACGATTATGATCTGTTTTTCGATTTATTTATCGAAACTTTTTCTTGTCGATGATACGAAAAATCAACGATTGATATATGGTGGACAGGTCTTTTTAAATGTAATCTGGAATTATATTTTCTTTAATCAACATCAAGTATTACTGGCATTGATAGTCATTGTGTTATTAACCTCACTCATTTTTATCTACTTTTTTAAATTGAGTTATAAAGTTCAAATGGCTAAGTATTTATTAGTACCATATATGATCTGGTTATGCATTGCAACATCATTAAATCTTTATGTTTTAATCCATAATTAATGAAAATTTACACCCTACATAAGACCCAGAAATTACCCATTAGTGTAGATGAGGCATGGGAATTCCTATCAGATCCAAAAAACTTAAAAATTATCACACCGGCTAAAATGAGTTTTGATATCATTTCTGGTGCAGATCGCCCTATTTATGCCGGACAAATCCTACAATATAAGGTAACACCGATGATGGGAATACGCACAAAATGGGTGTCTGAAATTAAGTCTATAGTGCCTAAAAAGTATTTTGTTGATGAACAATTATACGGGCCTTACTCGCTCTGGCATCATAAACATTTCATTCGTGAAATTGAAGGTGGTGTAGAAATGGAGGATATTATTGATTATAAAATTCCATTGGGTATTTTAGGTCAAATGATCCATCCTTTATTGGTAAAACCAAGATTAGAAGAGATTTTTAATTATAGACAGAAAAAACTAGTTGAACTTTTTGGTGAATACAAATAGCAATGGAAAATATTAGTATTTTTTGGTTTCGAAGAGATTTACGTTTACATGATAATTGTGCCTTATTTCATGCTTTAAAAGGAGAGCATAAAGTTGTTCCTATTTTCATTTTTGATTCGTCCATTTTGGATAAGCTTCCCAAAAATGATGCGCGAGTAAATTTTATTCATGAAGAACTTAGAAAAATAAATGGGTCATTACAAGCGTTAGGATCCAATCTTTCCATTTATCACGGCAAACCATCAGAAGTTTATAAAAATTTAATTACAGAATTCTCTATTGAAGGGGTTTATACCAATCATGACTACGAACCTTATGCAACGCAAAGAGATGAAGAAATCAGGGTTTTGTTGGCCGACAACGGAATTCCATTCCATACGTTTAAAGACCAGGTTCTTTATGAAAAAGATGAAGTCGTAAAACAAGACGGAAAGCCATATGTTGTGTATACACCATATTCTAGAAAATGGTTGGAACGATTTCAGGAAGAAGGGCTTCCAAATTATGCATCAGAAGAAATACAACACAACTTTTCTACCAACCATAAGGAACAATATCTTTCATTAACCGATATCGGTTTTGAACCATCGGACATTAAGATTGAGCCCTATGATATTTCTTTGGGTTTGATTGATGCTTACGAAGAAACGCGCAACTTTCCAGATAAAGAGGGAACTTCAAAATTGGGACCTCATCTTCGATTTGGGACTGTAAGTGTGCGTCAAATGATTTCTAAAGCGAGTGAAAGCAACAATATTACCTTCTTAAAAGAATTAATTTGGCGTGAGTTTTTCATGCAAATTTTACATCATTTTCCACATACGATAAAAGACAGTTTTAAATCAAAATACGACCGAATTGAATGGCGTAATGACGAAGCTGAATTTGAAAAATGGTGTAAAGGTGAAACAGGTTATCCTTTGGTTGATGCAGGAATGCGCGAATTGAATACAACTGGCTTTATGCACAATCGAATCCGCATGTTAGTTGGAAGCTTCTTATGCAAACACCTGCTTATCGATTGGCGATGGGGGGAAGCTTATTTTGCAGAAAAACTAAATGACTACGAACAATCGAGTAATATCGGTAACTGGCAATGGGTTGCTGGGTCTGGTGTTGATGCCGCTCCTTATTTCAGGATTTTTAATCCGACTACTCAAATTCAGAAGTTTGACAAGAAGCATATTTACATTAAAAAATGGGTTCCAAACTATCAGGATTTCGATTATCCGCAGCCTATTGTAGATCATAAATTTGCTCGCGAACGCTGCTTAAAAACTTACAAAGAAGCCTTAGATTAAAGTTGTTTATTCTTACAAGTCGGCCTATATTTGACCTCAACTTTCGGGATGTAGCTTAGTCCGGTTAAAGTGCTGGTCTGGGGGACCAGAGATCGGAGGTTCGAATCCTCTCATCCCGACAAACAAAACCACATATGGAGTGGTTTTTTTTGATTTACGAAGTTTTTGAATCAAACTTGTTTGGAATTCAAAAGCTAGGAAATTAATAAGCCTTCGAAGAAGGTTTTTGTTTGCACAAATTCCTACCAAGGATCATCATAAAGATAATCCTCTCATCCCGACTATTTTTCTCTTTATTCTACACTAAATAATTGGCAAGTGCACTTCGTTTAATTATTAAAAATAGTTAAATTGCACAGACACGTTTTTTCTTTACATTTTAAATATATATTTCGATTAATTTTAACATGATCCAAAGTCTAATAGATAGCCTCATTGATGTAAATGCTGAACAGATTTCTGGTCAGGATGCTACTTTTTTATACGCTGAATCGCCATCAAGTCCAATGCACATCGCAACACTAACGGTGGTAGAGGGCTCTTTAAAATACGAAGATTTTAAGGCTATAATTGCCTCAAAGCTTCATTTGATTCCTAAATTCAGAAAACGTTTGGTAAATGTTCCATTCAACGTGGACTATCCGTTTTGGGTAGATGATCCTAATTTTGATTTGGATTTACACCTGCATCGTTATAAACTTCCAGATCCGGCAAACTGGAAGACCTTACGTGATTTAACTTCATCGATTTTCAGTAATTCACTGGATTTAAGAAGACCGCTATGGTCGGTGAGTTTTATCGAAGGACTAGATAACGTTTCCCAGGTTCCGAAAGGATCCGTAGCGATTATCTCAAAGATTCATCATGTCATGATTGATGGAACTTCTGGCGTTGGAATTATGGCGAAACTATTTGATACAACTAAAGAAGACGCAACAAAGGATATCAAGCCGCCGCGTCCTTACGAGCCCAATAGTTTACCCGATGACATTCAGCTATTGGCAAAAAGTGCACAAACCTTTATGAAAGATCCACTGAAACTTCCAAAGTTTGTCAGTGAATCGGCCTTAGCGTTCGTGAAAGGAAGGGTAAATAAGCAAGTGAAAGGAAATAAGGCTAAAGTTCAAAAATCATATAGTACACCGAAAACCATTTTTAACGGAACGGTTTCACCGAAACGTACCTGGGGAACTGCGATATTATCTTTTGAGCGCATCAATAACCTAAGAAAAATACAGGGAGTTACCGTAAACGATTTGATCGTTGCCATTTGTGCTGGTGCTCTACGTAAATACTTACTGGAAAAAGACAAATTACCAAGTCAACCTTTGGTGGCAAACGTTCCAATTTCTATTCGAACAGAAAATTCAAAAAACAGAATGGATAATCAAATATCCAATATGCTAGTAAAAATCGGAACCCATATTGAAGACCCGATTAAACGATTGGAATACATTCAGTTTCAAACGACGCAAGGAAAAGCAAAACACAAAACAGTCGGTGCAAAATCCTTAGCGCAAATGGCAGAAGCAGTTCCTTTTGGAGTGGCAAATTTAGCATCAAGAATATACAGTAGATACAAATTAGGTGAATTTATCACTCCGCCATTTAATGTAACAATTACCAACGTTCCTGGACCTCAGAGTGCACTGTACTTGCGCGGCCATAAAATTCAAGGCATCTTCGGATTGACCCCAGTTTTAGATGGCTTCGGATTAATTATCGCTGCATTTAGTTACAATGGATTGGTAACCATCACAGCTACTTCCAACGCAAAAGCAATGCCAGATGCTGATTTGTTTGCCCGATACATCCGTGAATCAGCGAATGAATTGGAAGAAATTATCACTACCAATGCATCAAAGATATCTCCGAAGAAAGAGGAATTATTGAAATCAAATGCATTTTTCACAGATTTCAAAAAGTTCTTGAGCGATCAACCCAGTTTGAAGCGGAAGACTACCTCACTAACATTTAATTTTGAGGTCGAAAAAGACGGAGAATCGATTCATTACGGAATTAAAATTGAAGCCGGAAAAGTTACCTATCGAAAGCGTAAGATTCTTCGACCATCCGTGCACATCAAAATTGATGATTTGAGTCTTCAAAGACTTCATAAAGGAGAAGTATATGTCGATGAATTGCGAGTGCAAGAAAAAATGAAAGCAAAAGGAAAAGAAAAAGAATTATCAAAGTTTATCGAATTGATTACAGGATTTTCTGCTTCCAAATAATGAGCTACACAACACAATTTTTTACCGCGAAAGACGGAACGGATATCCAATATTATAAGTGGACACCTACAACAACTAACATTAAAGGGGTTGTTCAAATTGCACATGGTATTGGAGAACACGCTGGCAGATATGACCATTTTGCAGAAATGTTACAGGAAGAAGGATTTGTGGTTTTCGCCAATGATCATAGGGCTCATGGGCATTCTGTAAAATCTCGAAATCTTCTCGGTGTTTACGATGGAGACGATTATTTTAACGATGCTGTAAAAGACATGCGTAAGCTTACTAAAATCATAAAAAAGCAATATCCTTCGAAGAAAATTATCCTTTTTGGTCATAGTATGGGCTCTTTATTGAGTCGTCAATATGTTACCAAATACGGAAAAGATTTGCATGCTTTAATCCTTTCAGGAACCGCCAGTTTTATGCGTGGTTTAGGGAGCATTGGATTAATGGGAACAAAAATTATCCGAACCTTTTCTGGGAGAAAAAAGAGTAATGCAGTGTTAAAAAATTTATTCTTTTCGGAGTTTAATAAAAAATTCAAACCGAATCGAACACAAGTCGATTGGATCAGTAGAGACAGACATCAGGTGGATATTTTTGAGTCGGATCCTTTGCGAATTGAAAATTTTTCCTTGAGTGTTATTGAAGATGTGATTAAGGGAAGTAAAAAAATCAATAATTACGAAACTTTTAAAAATACTCCGAATGATGTTCCAGTGTATCTATTTTCTGGAGACCAGGATCCCGTGGGTGAAATGGGGAAAGGAGTAATTAAAGTTGCTAAGAAATTTAAAAAAGCTGGAAATGATGTCACCTTGAAATTGTATAAAGGCGGACGTCATGAAATGCTAAATGAGATTAATAAAGAGGAAGTCGAGCAAGATTTATTAAATTGGCTTGACTCCAAACTGGAAGCGGCAAGTTCATATGGAAAGTAACAAGTTGGTTTATACGATTTTTACAAAGTTTGTCATCGCTCTGGTTGCAAAAGAAGAAAGCGATTTAAAAAAAACGAAAGACATTGTAAAAAAATGCTTTAAAGTTCATCCGTTTTATCCGAGTATTGAAAAGGTTTTAAAACGCGAAAAACTCCCGAAGCAATCGGCGGAACGATTGTTTGATCGCTGTGTTTCCATTTGTGAGGACTTTGGTCCCGATCGAGATTATATAACCTTGATTTTTGTATTGAAAGAAATTGATGAATCCACCAAAAACGAAGACATCGAAAAGTACATCAAAAGACTCAAAAAGGTTGTAGAAAGAATCAACGCAGGGATTCCAGCACCTCCATTGTTTAACGTTATGCTAGAATCTCGATCTGTTTTGGAATGGTCCTCCATGCATTGGATTTATTATTTCATTCCAAAGCGGAAAACGAATTTAAAAAAACCTGTTTTATTTATGCCGCCTTATTTGGGCAATGACTACACCACAAAATTTGTACGTCGCTATTTAAAATCACTAGGATTTAAAACCTACAAATGGGAACTTGGAGTCAATATGATTAACTCCAAATATCTACCTAAATTAGAACAGCGCCTGAATGAAATTTACGATATCCATCAACAGAAAGTAAGTCTTGTTGGTTGGAGTGGCGGCGGAATTTTTGCCAAATTAATCGCAAATCGTTTTCCAGATAAAGTAGAACAATTGGTAACTATTGGTTCTCCGGTTTGGGGCATTAAGCATATGAAAACACCCGTAATTAAAAGTTTGGAATTCTTGCGAGGCAAACAATTGCGAGAGCGAAATCGAAAATTCATCAAAGAATTGGAGGAAATTCCAGATATGCCCATCACTTGTATTTATACAAAAACAGATGGATTAGTACCTTGGAAACATTGTCTGGAGGCAGAAACCTACCGTGATGATATCAAAAATATTGAAGTCTTTGGAAGTCACTCAGGAATGGGAGCCAATGCAACGGTTTTATTAACTGTTGCAAATGCCCTGACGTATAATCTTCAGGAAAATCATAATAAAACCACTATTGAAAAAATTGAAAGTTTATTTTTTCCTAAATTTTGGCAAGAAAAAGGATTATCGAAATTCACAAAACTATTTGTAAACTAACCAATGGAGGACTCTTTAAAATCTATATTGAACAATTCTGATTTTCAACAAGAGCTTGAAAAAATTGCTAAGGAATCCAAATTGAAAATTGAGGATGTTAAAAAGGAAGCAAAAAAGTGTATTTCCGAATTGCATTCCCAACAACATCCTGTCGCCAATATTATTTCTACTAAAGGTTCCGAATTGTTATTATCCAGAGCCTACAGTAATAAAATAGACATCGATACGGATGAGATTAAAAAACTGATGGCAATTATGCGTCAGCATTCTGTAGCTTTTATTTTAACTCATAAAACATATTTAGATACACTGGTATTGCTGAGTACCTTAGCTCGATATGGAATGCCTATACCCTATTCTTTCGGCGGAATCAATCTTGCATTTCCAGGTTTAAAACAATTGGGTAAAAATGCGGGGCTGATCTTTTTGCGTCGAAGTTTTAAGGATGATAAAATTTACAAAGCCTCATTGCGTCATTATATTTCACAATTGATTGACCGCGGCGATCATCTGACCTGGAATATCGAAGGGACTCGATCTCGAACAGGTAAAATCGTTTATCCGCAGATGGGAATCTTGAAATACATCATGGAGGCCGAACAACAAAGCAACCGATCTGTAAAATACATTCCGGTTTCAATTGTTTACGATTTGATTCCTGATGTAAAGGAGATGACCGAGCAAGGGAAAGGAAAAGAAAAGAAGTCTGAGAATTTATTGGAATTCTTTAACTACTTCCAAAAATTAGGCAATCAATTCGGAAAAGCAGCCATTCGATTTGGTGATCCTGTGGATGCTTCCAAACATCATAATGCGGTAATTCCAGATATTGGAGAAGACAGTTATTCTAAGAAATATACCTTACCACGATTTGCTTTTGAATTGATTCATAAAGCAAACAGTATCACGCCAGTAACCACAGTTTCTTTAGTTTGTAATGTGTTATTGAACAATTTCGCACTTACGAAAAAAGAGATTGATTTTAGTGTTTTAAAGTTGATGAACTACATCGAAAGTCGAAAGAAAAACATTCTCATCGACCGTGGTGATAAGATTGAAGCAACCGTTCAAAAATCCCTGAATTTATTGAAGAGTGCTGGTATTGTTCAGAAATTTAAAGCAGGATATGAAGTTGAATATAGTTTGGCTTCGAACGAGTTTTTATCGGCCATGTATTACGCCAATATGGCTTCGGCTCACTTGTATCACAGAGCTTTTATCGAAATGGCGCTGACCAAGATTAAAGATGATACCAGTGAAGATCGACTAATTACGTTCTGGAAAGAAATCATGGATTTACGCAACCTGTTTAAATTCGAGTTTTTCTATACCAACAAGCCGCAATTCAGCACAGAAATTGAAGATGAACTTGCCTTATTCGATGAGGATTGGCGAAATATTATCAATAATAAAAGAAGAAGTATAAAATCCTTATTATCGAAACAGAAATTGTTTGTTTCCAAAGGATTGCTGCAGATATATATTGAGGCCAATAAAGTAGTTTGCCACACCCTTCAGACTTGGGATTTAGAAGACAACTTCAATGAAGATGATTTTATTCAACTTTGCCTATTCAAAGGAAAAGAACTGCATTGGAAATCAAAAATCAATCGATTGGATAGTGTTTCTAAGCCTTTCTTGGTTAGCTCATTGCGTTTTGCAAAGAATGCAAAATTGACCCCATATCATGGTAAAATTGATTTCGAAGGATTAGAGGAATGGAAAACTACTTTGGATGATTTATCCTCTCGATTAGAGTTCCTACAGAATTTGGAAAATCAAATAGCAAAAAAGAGTTCGGCTCCAAAAGTTGAAAAATTTGTTCCGGGATCTGAAGATCATAAAACACACACTAAAATTGATCGTAACGAAGAAGGTCCGCATATTGCTGCATTCTTTGATTTGGATCGAACATTAATCAATGATTTTTCGGCGAAGAAATTTGTTCAAAGTCGATTGTTAAGTGGTAAATCTACTCCAGCTGAACTATTACTTCAGTTTGCTACTATTTTGATGTATGCATCTGGAAATCGCGATTTTGAATCCTTAACCAAAGTATCTGCCTTCGGATTAAAAGGCATCAAAGAGAAAGAGTTCAAGGAATTGGGTGAATTGGTATTTAAAGATTATTTGGAACCCACTATTTATCCGGAATCACGAAAACTGATTCAGTCACATTTAGACAAAGGACATAAAGTAGTGATCATTTCTGCCGCAACGCGGTATCAAATTACACCGATTGCCGATGAACTAGGAATTTCTGATATCTATTGCACGGAATTAGAAGTTCAGAAAAAGAAATTCACGGGGGTCATTACCGAAATGTGCTGGGGTGAAGGAAAAGCGAGAGCCGGACGAAAATTTGCAAAGGAAAATGGAATAGACCTATCGAAAAGTTATTTCTACACTGATAGTTTCGATGATTATCCATTATTAGAAATCGTTGGAAATCCGGTGGCTACAAATCCAGACAATCGCTTATCACAAGTAGCCTTCGAAAACGAATGGCCAATTCTACGTTTTGAAGATACAACCAAGAAACCACTAGTTAATGGGGTGAGAACCCTTTTAGCAGGTGCAAGTATTTATCCGTCTGCAGTTCGAGGAATTGCACAAGGATTACTGACCCTGAACAAGAAAGAGGCGGCAAACACGACCTTTTCGAGTGTCGGTGATTTGGGAACCAAGCTAGCTGGCCTTGATATTGTGGTGAAAGGAAAACAAAACTTAAAAGATTTTAGACCTGCAGTCTTTTGTTTTAATCATCAAAGTTCTGCGGATTTCTTTATCCTCCTAAAAATATTGAGACGCGATATTACAGGTGTTGCCAAAAAAGAATTGGAATACTCTCCTATCGGACCTCTTTTCAAAGCGTTAGGAGCCATATTTGTGGATCGATCAAATAAAGAAAAAGCAATAGAGGCTTTGAAACCTGCAGTTGATGCATTGAAAGACGGAACATCCATCGTGATTGCGCCGGAAGGTACTCGAAGTGGCAGCAAGAAACTAGGAAAATTTAAAAAAGGAGCTTTCCATTTGGCAATCAAAGGTGGCGTACCTATCATTCCGATAGTGATTAAAAATGCGTATCAAGCCATGCCAAAAGGCAGCAACTTTTTCAAACCTACACATATTGAGGTTGTCGTTTTAGATCCGGTAGATACCTCTGGATGGAAGCCAAAAAATATTGACAAATACGTGGAAGAGGTACGCGATTTATTCGTTAGAGAATTAGAAAATTAATCAACTAAAACTATATTCATGATACTAAATGTTGGATTACTGGGTGGTGGATCTTGGGGTACAACCGTTGCTTCACTTACCGCAAAAAACTCCCCTACCGTAATATGGGCAAGAAATCCAAAAACGGTTGAGGAAATCAATACGCATCATACCAATGAGAAGTATTTACCCAATGCAAAATTAACGCCCAACTTACGGGCCTCAAATTCCATTAAAGAAACAGTGGAAAATGCGGATGTTGTTGTAATGGGTGTCCCAGCGCAAAGTTTCAGAGCGGTTTTAGAAGAAGCCAAACCTCATATTCGTCCGTGGGTACCAATTATTAATCTTGCAAAGGGATTGGAATTAAGCACCAAAAAACGAATGACAGAAATCATCGAAGAAATTATGCCAGGTCATCCAGCAGGTGTCTTAACGGGTCCGAACTTAGCGAAAGAAATTCATTTCGGAAATGCAGCTGCGGCTGTTATCGCCATGGTTGATGATACCATTGCCATGAAATTACAAAGCGTTTTCAGTTCGGGACTATTCCGAGTATACACTAATACGGATGTGATTGGATGTGAATTAGGTGGTGCTTTGAAGAACATTATTGCGATTGCCTCTGGAATGGGAGACGGGGCCAATGCAGGAGATAATACCAGAGCAGCCATAATCACCAGAGGATTAGCAGAACTCACCCGTTTGGGAATTGCGATGGGCGGAAAGAAAAGTACATTTGCAGGTTTGGCCGGAATGGGAGATTTGGTAGCGACCTGTTCCAGTTCAAAAAGTAGAAATCACCATGTCGGATTCCAATTGGGACGTGGTAAAAGTTTAGAGGAGATTGTTGGCGAGATGAATGAAGTGGCCGAAGGTGTAAAAACAGCGAAAGTTGTGATGGAATTGGCAAAGGAATACACTATTGACATGCCAATTTCAAAGGAAATTTATAAAGTATTGTATGAAGGCAACACAGTCAACGATGCCTTTAGAGGATTACTAAAACACGAAGTTGGATCTGAAAAAGAACCAGGATAAATAATTCAATTATGGATAAAAAACAAAATCAAAACGCCTCGTTTATGGTACGTTTCAATCAGCGAATCTATCAGGAGGATGGGGAATCTAAAGTACAATGGCGTGGTAAAATTAGTCATGTGCAAGACGGTGATGAGCAACGATTTTCCGATTTCAAAGACGCTTTGGATTTTATGCAGAAAAAACTCAGCGAACTTACCGAAAAAGCGACGGAGCACAGATCATCTGAAGAACAGGAAAACATTATTCAGAAGAGCTTTGCCATGTGGAAGACCATCAAGGATGTTGGTCCTAAGGTGATTAAGGAAACCCTAAAAGATCCGAAGAAACAATTCACGAATTTACAAGGTGAAATTCAGGAGAAGTTTACCACATTGAGTGATGAAATCAGCGAGAAAGTTCAGATGGATCAATGGCGGAATGCCACACGTTCGGATTTCCATGAGATTCAAAATCAGATTGACGGATTGTCATCAGAAATAAAAAAGCTTTCCAAAAAAATTGACGGACTAAAAAAGTAAGCCTTCGAATGTCTGAATTTAAGCAGCAAATTCTCGATCTGGAACACTTTAAAGAAAACGCCGAGGTTCGAATTGAAACCCTAGGCAACTTTAGGGTATGGAGAGATCATGAAAAAATAGAAGCGAAAGAATTCGGACGCGATAAAACTATGCAGCTGCTACAGTACCTCATCGCCAATCGACAACGCAATGCGCTACACAAAGAAAAAATAATGGATGATTTGTGGGAAGACTGGAACGATAGAGATTTCAAAGTAGCGATGCACGGAATCAATAAGGCATTAGAACCGAATCGACAATCGAGAACTGAACCGAAATTTATCATCCGGCAAGGAGTGAGTTATCAAATTGATTTGGAAAAAGTATGGATTGATGCCGAAGCTCTTGAAAGCTTCATCATTATTGGAAATAAAACCTATACATCCGACTCTGAAGTGTCAAAACTGGCCTTTCAACATGCGATTGATGTGTATAGAGGATCGTTCTTACCCAATCGAATTTATGAAGATTGGACATCCGAAGAACGAGAAAAAGCCCAACTACTTATTTTAGGAGCTTATATTTCTTTAGCCGAATTACTACTGAATGAGAATCCGTCAGAAAGCATCCGACTGTGTCAGAATGCCATCAACATTGATGCGACATGGGAAGACGCTTATCGTATACAGATGAAGGCTTATATTGCGAAAGGCAATCGTCCGCAGGCCATTAAAACCTACATGAAATGTGAAGTTATTCTAGAAGAAGAATACGGCATTTCTCCCCTACCCGAAACCAAACAACTACTCAAAGAAATCGAGGCGATTAATTAGTGATCATCGACTTGTAACTCATCTGTAACCACCACATTGTATGTTTGTACCATAATTTGAAAATAAATTCATTTTGGTATGACAACTATAACGAAAAAAATCACGAAAAAAGCAACGGAAGTAAACGATGCTTTATTGAATACTACAGAAAAATCGATATTAAAAGGAATTGATACACTTAGTCGTGCACAACAGTTTACAGATTCGAAAATCAAAAAGGGATTTGAAAAGTCTGAGCAAATTCAGGATACCGTATTTAATTACTTAGAAAACTCAAAGGGATTTGTTTGGAAGAAATTAAATAAAACCTTGGACGTATTTGGAGTAAAGTAAGTTGTAACTCATTTGCAACTTTTGGCATTTACATTTGTACAAAAAAATTTTAGAAAAAAATATAAACGATATAAAATGGCAACTAAGAAAACAAAAACTGATGCAAAATTAGGAAAGGCGAAAGCCATCGTTAAAAAAATCAATAATGATTTAATCGATGCTTCTTTCAA
>JALQZD010000343.1 GCA_023258495.1 Polaribacter sp. | reverse complement strand
CATCATCTGCTGTAGAAACACTTGACCGCATACATGACATGTAAATGTATTCACACGCATTCATTTCTATCCTACGGTATGGCTGGTCTTCGTATTGGTCTTGTTGTAGCTCATAATGAGCAGCACTATAAACAAATACTAGATATCTCATTGCACAAATCCACTATTCACGGTGTTAATGTATTATCCCAAATCGGTGCAATTGCTGCTCTGGAAAAATGCGATTATTGGGTAGAAGGATTTGTAGCTCACACTAAAAAAATGAGAGATCTTTTAGTTCAGGAAATGAATGCCATTCCAAATGTGAGTTGCACTGCTCCCGATGGTTGTTATGTAGCTTTTATTAATATTAAAAAAACGAATAAAACAAGCCAAGAGATTTACGAATTACTGCTAAATGAGGCTAAAGTTGCCGTCGTGCCTGGTTTAGAAAAATGGTTTGGAAAGGGAGCGGAAGGCCATATTAGAATTTGCTTCGCGACATCTGAAGTCATTCTAAAGGAAGGGATTTCTAGAATTAAAAAATGTTTGACTGAAAAATTATGATTAGCAAAAAAACTACGCTTATAATTGTATTATTTCTTTTAGGGAAGGTTTCATTCGCACAGCAAACCATTTTATCAGATAGTAATTTACCCATTATGATAATTACTACAGATATAGATCCTAACACCAATAGTCCTTATGAAATTCCTGATGAACCAAAAGTGCTGGCAACCATGCAACTTATATATAGACCAGACGGATCTAGAAATTATTTAACAGACCTCTCAAACCCATCCTTTTTAAATTACAATGGGAGAATCGGTATCGAAATACGTGGAAGCAGCTCTCAGGTATTAGAAAAAAAACCATACGGTTTTAGCACCCTAATGGCAGATAACGATACCAACAATAATGTAAGTTTATTAGGAATGCCCGAAGAAAATGATTGGGTCTTAAATGCATTGGCATATGACCCATCTATGATTCGCGATTACCTATCGTACACCCTAGCAGCCAACATGGGTAATTATGCTCCGAGAGTACAGTATATAGAAGTTATCGTCAACGATGATTATAAAGGCGTGTATATTTTAACCGAAAAAATCAAACGAGATTCAGATCGGTTGGATATAAAGAAAATAGATCCGTCAGAAAATAGTCTTCCAGAGGTGACCGGAGGTTATATTGTAAAAGCAGATAAAACCACCGGTGGGGACCCTGTCGCTTGGACAATGCCCAATTATGGTGGATGGGACACAGATTTCCTGTTTCATTACCCCGAACCAGAAGACATTAGCACAGGTCAGGCAAATTATATTGAAGCTGTTTTTAGAGATTTAGAAACTGAGACAAACCCTTCTAACAGTTCAATACTGAATGGCTATCCGTCAATTATCGACATCCCTACTTTCGTCGATTACATAATTATTTCAGAATTCGCTTCCAATCCAGATTCTTATCAATTTAGTACTTTTTTCCACAAAGACAGAGGCGGAAAACTTAGAGCGGGTCCAGTTTGGGATTACAATTTGTCTTATGGAAATGATTTATTTTTTTGGGGATTGGACAGGAGTTTCTATTATGTTTGGCAATTTGATTTTGAAAATAGAGGTGCCAAATTTTGGAAAGATTTGTTTCAAGACAGTATTTTTAATTGTTATGTATCGAAACGTTGGGCAGAATTAACTGCAGAAAATGGTGTTTTAAATTACACAACGGTGGTTGGGCTGATAGACCAATATCAGGAGCTATTAACAGAAGCTCAGGTAAGAGAGTTACAACGATGGCCACCGATAGATGGATGGCCAACCGTAGCTGATCAGATAGAAAACATCAATGCGATGAAAGATTGGATTACAAATCGTATCAATTGGATGACTTCGAATTTAGGTACCGCCAATGACTGTTCCAACGTGTCTCTGCCAAATTTGGTGATCAGTAAAATTCACTACAGACCAATAGAGGATCGAGGACATTCAAGTAAAGATTTGGAATTTATCGAAATCTCTAATAACAGCAGCCAAACAGTCAATCTTACTGGTTTTTATATTCGAGAATTAGGATTGTCGTATCAATTCCCTACGAACTCAACGATAGCTAAAAATGAAAAAATCTATTTAAGTGGTAATGCCTCAGCATTCGAAAATTACTATGGTTTTAGTCCTTTTGGTGAATATACAAGAAGCCTTAGCAATAGCTCGTATCGGATTGTTCTAGCAGATGCTTTTGGAAATATCATTGACGACGTTTGGTATGACGACAGCGATCCTTGGCCAGCAAGTGCAGATGGTACTGGGCCACATTTACATTTGGTTGATTTAAATTCTGACAATAGTCTGGCCAGCAATTGGATTGCCAGTACAACAACACTATCTACACCATCGTTTGTGAATACCCAACAAATGGTTTCGGTTTACCCCAACCCAACCAAGGGTAACATCCATATTAAATTTCATAACTCTCAAATCGATGAAATGGAATTCATCCTATTCAACTACCTGGGACAGGCCATAAAAACCATTAAGGTAAACACGAATCATTCGCAAATTGATTTAGGAGACCTAACCACTGGCATATACTATTACCATATCAAATCGAAAGGAACTATAATTTCGAAAAATAAAATTATAAAACACTAATAACCAACCATTTCGGCTTTAGTAAAACATGCAACCATCTAACACTACGACCTCCTCTGTACCCACAGCGTTGGGCGCATAATTTCTTTGAGAGGGCTCGAAAACAAAAGTTTGACCATCTGTAGTTGAAAAATGTAATGACCCATTAATGACTTTGTATTTGTAAGTTGTAGTATGCTCAATTTCCTCACTGGTACCATAATATTCTAAATCGAACCACAATTCATCTTCCTGATCTTTCTTAAGTCGGATATACCATTTCTTACCATCGTGAGTATTTTCTCCTAATTTCCATCCTCTGCAATAGGTGGTCACCGTGTCCAAATCAAAGAAAGAAATAAAGAATTCGTTTGGAAAAAAGTTTGAGAATTTGATATCCGAAAAATCACTGTAGTAATTGTCTGCATCCGCCCAAACGGTGCCATTATATTTTGCCAAAAATCGACACAACTTTCTCCCCCATCCTGGTCCGCAGTAAATGGTTGAACTATTCAAACCTGGATACTGGGCGCCACCTGGACTAATAATTGCATCATCGTAAGTCTCACCTGTATTTATACGGTATACATCTCCATCAGAACAAGAGCATATAGTAATGAACAACAGTAGTAGAATATTCGTCTTCAAATCTTTAATCATGTTGAAAGATAAGCAATTTAAAATGAATTGTTATCAAAAACAAACACGATACAAGGTGAATAATAGATAACCTACAACACCCCTATCCATCATCTTGAAAAAAAGTTTAATTCTTTTGAGTAAAGGCAACTTAGATT
>JALQZD010000335.1 GCA_023258495.1 Polaribacter sp. | reverse complement strand
AAACCTTACCGATTTAAAAGAAAAAGTTGATAAAGACTTTACCTACATGGAGCTTCGAATGGTGATGTTGACCATGGAAAATTAAATTTCACTCACTTTAAATATCAATCAAAAACGTTATGATGAGCCCAGGTGCTTTTTTCATTAGTTTGATGGTAAAGATAGCTACGCTTTGAACGTATTTTATAAGACACTTGGATTTTCGCAATACGCAGGGGATATCGAACATGTTTCGGGTTTATTTCAAATCTTTTAATACCAATTGTAAGGATTTGTAGCCATTCCATTCATTTTCATCAATAGTGTAAACCACGTCGAAACCATTATGGATATCGTCAATTTTATTTCCTAAACCAAATCCAATCGCATTAATTGTTTGGGTATTATCGCCCTGAAAAAGACTCAATTTTAAATGACTTTTGTCAGACCCTACCTGCTTTCCATAACCATTGTCACGGACATTCCGACTTACAAAAACGGGTTTCATATTTTGAGGGCCAAACGGAGCTAGTTGTTTTAAGATTCGGAAAAACTTAGGTGTAATTTCTGTGAATTCTAGCTCTGTATCAATCGTAATTTCAGGCTCAAGCAGTTCAGGATCAATAGATGTTTGTACAACCGCTTCAAATTTTGATTTAAAGGCTTCATAATTTTCAGGTTTAAGTGTCAAACCCGCTGCATATTTATGCCCGCCGAACTGAATCAAATGTTCTTCGCAAGCCTGCAAAGCATTGTATACATCAAATCCTTTTACAGAACGAGCAGAAGCGGCCAGTTTATCACCACTTTTTGTAAAAACTAATGTAGGTCTGTAATAGGTTTCGGTTAGTCGTGAAGCTACAATTCCAATAACACCTTTGTGCCAATTCTTGTCATAAACAACAGTTGTAAATCGATCTTCTTCTTTATTTTTTCTGATTTGATATAGGGCCTCTTCGGTAATCTTGGTATCTAATTCTCTTCGGTTTACATTGAAGGATTCTATTTCTTGTGCATACGATAAGGCATCCTCGTAATTGGATTCAATCAATAGTTCTACAGCAGCATTTCCATGCTTTATTCTTCCGGCTGCATTAATTCTGGGAGCAATGATGAAAACGACATCCGTAATTGTTAATTCTGTTTTTTTTACCTGATGCAATAGGGCTTTAATTCCATTTCTTGGACGCTCATTAATCACCTGCAGCCCAAAATACGTTAGCACTCGATTTTCATCAACAATGGGAACGATATCTGCAGCGATGGCTGTGGCGACTAGATCCAAATAAGGCACCAATTCTTCTATCGGCGTATCTTTTTTTGATGCTAGGGCTTGAATCAATTTGAATCCGACTCCACATCCGCATAATTCCTTAAATGGATATTCACAGTCTTTGCGTTTGGCATTCAGAATAGCAGACGCGTCTGGAAGTTTTTCCCCAGGTTTGTGATGATCACAAATGATAAAATCAATATTTTTTTCCTTGGCGTATGCCACTTGATTAAGAGCCTTTATTCCGCAGTCTAGAGCAATGACTAATGAGAATCCATTGTCCTCTGCGAAATCAATTCCTTTCAGAGAAACACCATAACCTTCATCATATCGATCCGGTATATAGGTTGCAATTTTCGGAGTTAGTATGCTTAGATAGGAGTACAATAAAGAAACGGAAGTTGTTCCGTCAACATCGTAATCACCATAAATTAAAATGGATTCATCATTAGAGATTGCCTCTTCGATTCGGCGAACCGCCAGATCCATATCCTTCATTAAAAAAGGATCATACAAATCATCAAGACTAGGTCTAAAAAACATTTTTGCTTCTTCAAAAGTTTCGATATTTCGCTGGCATAGCAATTTTGCCAATGGTACATCAATTTGAAGAGCGCTTGAAAGCTGTGCTATTTTTTCTTTTTCAGGTTCTGGTTTAACATTCCAGCGCATATTTTTTTGGTTTAGGAGTTACAATTCGTGAAAATGTATATTCGTTTTCACCTCTGCAAATTGCCTGAACATCTCCATGACACCACAGTATCGAGTAATCGACAGGTTCACGGCCTTTTCGATTTTATCTTTTTTTAGATCGGCATCACTAAAATGGTAATCAACCACTACCTTATGGTAAAACTTTGGATGTTCTTCCGTTAATTCTCCAGTCACATCAATTTTAAAATCGGTAACCTCGGCTCTCATTTTTTTCAGAAGGGAAACCACATCTAATCCCGAGCATCCTGCCAAAGAAGATAACATTAGTGCTTTAGGAGCAAAACCAACGGTATCTCCATTGTCTTGCGAAGCATCAAAAATTGTGAAGGTATGCTTGCTAGGATTATTGGTTGTAAAATGCGTGTCTTTGATCCAAGTTGTGGTTACCAAATTTGAAGCCATAATTAACGTTTAATAGAGTTTTTTTTAATTCCTAAATAGTAACTTGTGCCGTAAATTTTGCACCTAATTTTCATTGCAATTTGATTTATAAATGTATCAAATAAAAAACAAAATATCCTTTATTTTTCTGCTGATATTATCGGTTCAAATTTTTTCTCAAACCGACAGTGCTCCTGTAGTAACTGCTTCTGGAAATCAGGTATTTTGTCCTGGGACTTCGCTTTCAATTGTCGAAAGCTTTTCAATAACAGATGCTGACGATACTGGTATTGAAGCTTTTTTTATTCAAATTTCTTCGGGTTACCAACAAGGATTTGATGTGCTTGCCTTAAGTGGCTCTCACCCTAGTATTATTGCATCTTTTGATCCTGACCTTGGTCGTTTGGCTTTATTGCCAACAACGAGTGG
>JALQZD010000329.1 GCA_023258495.1 Polaribacter sp. | reverse complement strand
GTATTGTGCAAATCCTAAATCAATGATTTCTTTGTTGGCAACACTGTCAAGATATTTATCTTCCAACATTGCTTTCTTACGAACATCATTATCACCAGCTTTTGAAACCGCGTAGATTTTAGCTTCGTCTTCCACTTTATTGGCTAAAAAAGTAAATGATAACTGATATAAACTCACCAATCCGAAAAGGATTGCAAATAACTTAATAAGACCTTTGTTTTGCATCTTCTATTGTTTTGTCTGCTTCTCTAAAATTAAAACGTGCAAATATAGTATTTCAAAGCAGAGTAACCAATTTTTTTGAATGAATAGTTGTGCTAAGAATTTGATTTTAAACTACTAAGATTTACCTAGTTGTTATGAATACTAATTGGCTATATTTGATGCGTTTAAACCTATAATTTTAGATATGCCTCATGTAAGTGATATTGAAATTGCCCAGCAAAAGCAATTGGTTCACATTCGGGATATTGCAGCGAAATTGAATATTCCAGAAGATGATTTAGAGATGTATGGAAAGCACAAAGCTAAGCTTCCATTACGCTTAATTGACGAAGAAAAAGTAAAACAAAACAATCTTGTTTTGGTGACTGCCCTTACACCTACTCCTGCTGGTGAGGGTAAAACAACAGTTTCGATCGGATTAACCGAAGGGCTAAATAAAATCGGAAAACAGGCGACAGTGGTACTTCGTGAACCCTCTCTCGGACCTGTGTTTGGAATTAAAGGTGGTGCGGCTGGCGGTGGCTACAGTCAGGTGGTGCCAATGGAAGACATCAATCTTCATTTTACTGGTGATTTTAATGCTATTGAGAAAGCAAACAATTTATTATCTGCATTAATCGATAATAATCTGCAAAGCCGAGTGAATAATTTGAATATCGATCCGCGAACCATTTTATGGAAGCGAGTGATTGACATGAATGATCGTTCGTTACGAAATATTACTATCGGATTGGGCGGAACAGGAAATGGGATTCCAAGAGAAGACGGTTTCAATATTACCCCAGCATCCGAAGTGATGGCTATTTTGTGCATGGCTACCGATTTTGATAATCTTAAAGAAAGATTGGGGAATATTTTCATTGGATTCACATTTGATAGAAAACCAGTTTTCGCCAGAGATTTAAAGGCCGAAAATGCCATGGCAATACTTTTAAAAGATGCGATCAAACCGAATTTAGTGCAGACTTTGGAGGAGAATCCGGCAATTATCCACGGAGGTCCTTTTGCGAATATTGCTCAGGGAACGAATTCAATTATAGCGACGAAAATGGGATTATCCCTTTCAGATTATGTAGTCACCGAAGCCGGATTTGGAGCTGATTTAGGGGCTGAAAAATTCTTAAATATCAAGTCGCAATATGCGAAATTGAATCCGAAATGTGTGGTTTTAGTAGCTACGATTCGTGCATTGCGTCATCATGGTGGATCACCGAAGGAAGAATACAATACATCCAATTTGAATTATGTAAAAGAAGGATTTAAGAATTTGGAAAAGCATATTGAAAACATTCGAAAGTTCAATATTGAACCGGTTGTGGCGATCAATAATTTTACTTCGGATACGTATGAGGAAATAAAATTTGTTGAAAAGCGATGTTCGGAATTAGGTGTGCATGCCGTTGTTTCGGAAGGATGGGCGAAAGGTGGTGAAGGTACCCGAAATCTGGCGACTGCTGTTGTAGATGTCGTTGAAAATAAAGCGACTCAATACAAACCTATTTACACATGGGATATGCCCATTAAAGATAAAATTGCAAAAATTGCGAAAGAAATTTACGGGGCCAAAGGTGTAGAATATGATAACAAGGCGAAATTA
The DNA here is from genome assembly GCA_023258495.1 of Polaribacter sp. Lineage (GTDB taxonomy): Bacteria > Bacteroidota > Bacteroidia > Flavobacteriales > Flavobacteriaceae > Polaribacter. The sequence continues at coordinate 4,406 of JALQZD010000329.1, read as the reverse complement.
AACTTAAAGCGAATCGACCGTTTAGGATTTAATGATTTTGCAGTCTGTATGGCGAAAACTCAAAAATCATTTTCTGATAATGACAAGTTGATCGGGAGACCAGAAGATTTTATAGTGACGGTTCGTGAAATTGAAATTGCAGCGGGTGCGCAGTTTGTCATTCCGATTTTAGGTAAGATGATGCGAATGCCTGGATTACCATCCAAACCGGCATCCGAAAACATGACCATAGATAACAACGGAAAAATAAAAGGATTATCCTAAACATAAAAAAGCCCTCAATCGAGGGCTTTTTTAATGTATTTCTTGTAGGATTATAGTTCTAATAAGCCATTTGTTTTTTGAACCCCTGCAGCAGACTCTACTAAGTGCGCTTTTTCAGCATCATCTAAGTCAATTTCTACGATTCTTTCGATTCCGTTTTTCCCCAATACAACAGGTACACCAATACACAAATCAGATAATCCGAATTCACCTTCTAATAAAGCAGAACACGGATAAATTTTCTGTAAGTCACATGCAATTGCTTGAACTAAACCAGATACAGCAGCGCCTGGAGCATACCATGCAGATGTGCCTAATAATTTCGTTAATGTAGCTCCACCAACTTTGGTGTCTTCTTTTACCTGAGTTAATCGTTCTTCTGAAATAAATTCAGAAACAGGTACAGAGTTACGAGTCGCTAAACGCGTTAAAGGAACCATTCCCTTGTCTGAGTGACCACCGATTACCATTCCGTCAACATCAGAAATTGGTGCTCCTAATGCCTCTGCCAATCTGTATTTGAAGCGAGCTGAATCTAATGCTCCCCCCATACCAATAATCCTGTTTTTTGGTAATCCGGTTGTTTTGTGCACCAAGTATGTCATGGTATCCATTGGATTAGAAACAACGATAATAATTGTGTTTGGAGAATGTGCAATTAAATTTGATGAAACAGTTTTAACGATTCCTGCATTAATACCGATTAACTCTTCTCTTGTCATTCCTGGTTTTCTTGGAATACCAGAAGTGATCACACAAATATTTGAATTTGCAGTTTTTGAGTAATCGTTTGTAGTCCCTGTAATCTTTGTGTCAAAACCGTTTAATGATGCTGTTTGCATTAAATCCATAGCCTTACCTTCGGCATACCCTTCTTTAATGTCTAACAATACAACTTCTGAAGCGAAATTTTTGATAGCAATGTATTCTGCACAACTTGCTCCAACTGCACCAGCACCAACAACTGTAACTTTCATAAATTTAATTTTTTAGGTTAATAAAATCGACTACAAAAGTACGATATAAACAGGATTAACATATGAGTTTTATCATAAAAAAAGACTTCCATTTGGAAGCCTTATTAATTTCGTATCCTTTTTATGTTTTTATCTAAAACTGAATGCTACACCTGCCGTTAATGAATTAAATTCATGTATGGTATAATCAGCGAATATTTTAAAGAATCCTAAGCTGAGTCGAGCACCGAAAGAAGTTCTAAAACCACTCGAGTCAAAGTCAATATTCGAGGGTACATTTAAAGTTTGAGTAATGGTATCATTTGGTGCAGGTAGACCTGTATCGTAAGTTCCTGTAAAATTTCCTGCCATGTTAAAAGATGCATTACCCGAATTGTATCCAAAACCACCATACAAATTGATCACTGGAAAATTCAGTGAGGCAATAGCCTGAACCGTAAAGGCACTTAAATCGAATGATGTGGCAGCATTTTGAACAGAAAAATTAGCTTCGTTTGAATCTGCAATTGCATAATCAACATCCATTTTTGTATAAGCTGCTAATAACGACACATGAAGAGGTGTTTTGTCCATCGGACCAAACCAACTTGTGATTTCTTTCTTTAATCCAAAGCCCAACAAATTTATGGACCCTTCGTCTTTACCAAAATTTTGTTTTGGCACCAATCGAAGCATGGCATCAATTTTTCCAGGCAATCCAAGTGTAAATTGAACAAAAGGTGCCGGAACAGCATTCATAGGTAGATCATCTTTAATACCGCCAGGAGAATTAAAAGAGGCCGTTGCATTTTGTCCATTAATTGTGGTATTAACAGTCATTTGTGTTTCAACATTTGCACCTCCAAAGGTTTGGGCAGTCGAAGAAGATGATGAGACAGATGTTAAACCGAGTGCTGCAATGTTGAAGGTTTCTCGATCTGATGGAATCATTGAACCACTAACTCCAAAAGAGAGGTCAAATCCAAATACCTTATGAGCTTTTGCGGTATGTGCCCAACCATTATTCATGCTGTTGATGAATCCTTCCATTCCTGGAGCAAAATAGGCCTGTAACAGCTTTTGTGAATCATTTACGTCTGCAAGAAGTATATTTTCAAAACCATCTTGGGCATTGATGCAGAAAACTGACGAGAACAATAGGGATACCCCTAATACTAGCTTTTTCATTGTTTTTTGATTTAAATTGATAATACTAAGGTAAAAAAAAATACACACTTCTAGTCGAATAGAAGTGTGTATGGTAAAAAAGTGCTTGTATTAAGCGTCTATATTTGCATATTTGGCATTTCGTTCGATGAAATCACGACGAGGAGGTACCTCGTCACCCATCAGCATTGAGAATACGCGATCTGCTTCTGTCATGTTGTCAATAGTAACCTGACGAAGCGTTCTGAACTCAGGATTCATAGTTGTATCCCACAATTGCTCAGCATTCATCTCTCCAAGACCTTTATATCGCTGAATGGTGACTCCACCACCCATTTTTTGAGCAATCATATCACGTTGATTGTCATCCCATGCATATTCTCTCTTCTGACCTTTCTTTACAAGATATAGTGGAGGAGTAGCAATGTACACATAACCTTGCTCAATCATTTCTCGCATGTATCTGAAGAAGAAGGTTAGAATTAACGTTGCAATATGCGAACCATCAACATCAGCATCACACATAATCACTACTTTGTGATAACGAACTTTTGTAAGGTTAAGTGCTCGAGGATCTTCTTCTGTACCAATAGATACTCCCAATGCTGTAAACATATTTTTGATTTCTTCGTTCTCAAAAACTTTGTGCTGCATGGCTTTTTCAACATTCAAGATTTTCCCTCTTAATGGAAGAATGGCCTGGAAATTACGATCACGTCCTTGCTTTGCTGTTCCGCCTGCGGAATCACCCTCAACCAAGAAAATTTCACACATCGCTGGATCCGTTTCTGAACAATCGGATAATTTACCTGGTAAACCACCAATACTCATTACAGTCTTGCGCTGCACCATTTCTCTTGCTTTCCGTGCTGCATGTCTCGCCTGTGCTGCAAGGATAACCTTCTGAACGATGGTTTTCGCATCATTCGGGTTTTCTTCTAAGTAATCGGTTAGCATTTCAGAAACCGCTTGAGATACGGCAGCACTCACCTCTCGGTTTCCTAATTTTGTTTTGGTCTGACCCTCGAATTGTGGTTCTCCAACTTTTACCGATATGATGGCGGTTAAACCCTCTCTAAAGTCATCTCCCGAGATTTCGAATTTTACATTTTTAAGCAAACCAGATTCATCCGCATACTTTTTTAAAGTGTGTGTCAATCCACGTCTAAAACCAGATAAATGCGTTCCACCTTCGTGCGTATTGATGTTGTTTACATAGGAGTGTAAATTCTCGGCATACGAATCATTGTAGATCATTGCAACTTCTACTGGAGTTCCGTTTTTCTCTCCCTCCATACCGATCACGTGACTAATAATTGGATTACGAGTACTGTCTAGATAACGCACAAATTCAGAAAGCCCTTCTGTCGAATAGAATTTTTCATGAATGAATTCTCCTTCATCATCTTTTCTTCGTTTATCGGTTAGGGTAATTGTAATCCCCTTGTTCAAATACGCCAATTCACGCATACGGGTGGCAAGGGTATCAAAGTTGTATTCTATTGTCTGCTGGAAGATGGTGGTGTCTGGTAAGAAAGTTACCTCGGTACCCGTAGTGTCAATTTCACCAACTGTTTTTACAGGGTATTGTGCTTTACCTCTTGCGTATTCTTGTTGCCATATTTTTCCTTCTCTGTGAACCTTGGCTATCAAGTGCTCCGATAAGGCGTTTACACAACTCACACCCACACCGTGTAAACCACCAGATACTTTGTAGGAATCTTTGTCAAATTTACCTCCGGCACCAATTTTGGTCATTACTACCTCAAGGGCAGAAACACCTTCTTTTTTGTGAAGGCCAACCGGAATCCCACGACCGTTATCTTTAACGGTGATAGAGTTATTTTCATTAATACTAACGGAAATGGTATCACAATGCCCCGCTAACGCCTCATCGATAGAGTTATCTACAACCTCATATACAAGATGGTGTAATCCTCTAACTCCAACGTCTCCAATATACATCGAAGGACGCATTCTTACGTGTTCCATACCCTCCAGGGCCTGGATACTATCGGC
>JALQZD010000283.1 GCA_023258495.1 Polaribacter sp. | reverse complement strand
ACCAGAAAACGTAGGAGAGACAAAGGTAAATCTCGAGGTCGCTGGTGCTATGTTGATTCTGTAGTTGTCGTTTTTTCGCCAAAACATACCAGGTCCGAAACTCCAGTATGCAGGGGATAGAATATTCGAAATTAATCGATTTGGATTTTGGGAATAATCATAACCACTTGAAAACTGAGAAATGAAGTTGCTAAAGAATGAAAAATACCAACGCTTATTGGCATTATATGCTAATACGGAGTTGTATTCAAAACGGTCATCTGTTTTTCGGAACCCTTGACTGTTGACATAACTCAAACCATAGGAACTGATGATTTTATTATCCCATTTCCATTTCCCCTCTTTATAGTTAAAGTCATAATTAACCAATATGTTTCCCGATACCGCATTTTCACCACCAGAAACCCAATTCGAGTAAGACGACTGATTTAGTAAAAAAGTAAATCTACCATCCACAGACCAGGCTTTCGCCTCTTCTTCTTTCCAAATTTTGATTTGCTTATTGATGGCATCAATTTCTTTTTTTATTGAATCTAAGTCAACTTTTAGACGCTTTCTTTTTTGGATGTAAGATTTTCGAATGGAATCGTATTTACCCTGTGAAAAGGATGTAAGAGAAATCAGGAAAAAAAAGATGAAAACTCGTTTCACATTTATTGGTTATGACCGCAAAAGTAAAAGGAAGTCTCGAAATTAGAAATTATTTTTTCACTTTATATAGAGGAACCGTCGAACAGGCTTCGCCATACATAATGGATTTTACAACGGGTTGTAATTTCTGAATTAAAAAGGTAAATGCTGATGGTGGTATTGGCTTATCTGCACAACCCTTTATGATAACTGGGCTATTGCTGAATTCATCAATATTCAAATTCGAAATTAAATCCTGAAAAATAGAAGTTTCTAAGGTTTCAAGGTTTCCGACAACAACCTTTTTTGCATAGGGAGCCAATTCTGATGCTATCAATAAAAATGCCCAAGATGGAATGATGGCGTCTTCAGAACAAGTCAGTGCTACAAATTGATTTTGGTATTGACTCCAATCGTGTTCGATCACATGGCCACGAAACTCTTTTTCGCGCAAAATGATACCTTCAAATAACCAATCTTTAATATCAAAAACGATTCGTTGTCCAGCAGGATACATTTCCTCTAGGTCAATGGTTTTTAAAGGACTATTAGCGACTCTATTTATAATTTCTTCTACCATATTATAGCATTCCTAATTCTAATTTTGCTTCTTCGCTCATCATGTCTTGTGTCCATGTTGGATCGAAGGTGATTTCTACTTCACAGGAATCAATTCCTTTTATGGTCTGAACTTTTTCTTCCACTTCGACAGGTAAGGTTTCTGCCACAGGACAGTTTGGAGAAGTCAACGTCATTAATATTTTGGCTTCTTTATTTTCGTTCACAAAAACGTCATAAATAAGTCCTAATTCGTAGATGTCTACGGGGATTTCCGGATCGAAAATTGTTTTTAAAACGCGAACAATTTTATCGCCGTAATCCTCCAATTCTTTGTCTGTCATTGTTCAGCTATTATGTGGTTAGATTTGCTTGTTGTGCAATTGCATACATTTTAATTTGCTTTACCATAGAAACTAATCCGTTGGCTCTGGTCGGAGACAAATGTTCCTTCAAACCAATTTCATCTATAAAACTTGTATCGGCCTCAATGATATCCTTTGGATGCTGTTCTGAAAAAACGCGTAACAAAAGCGCCACAATACCCTTGGTTAAGATGGCGTCACTATCTGCCGTGTACTTCACGGTATTATTTTCAACTTCTGAGTGCAACCAAACTTTAGATTGACATCCTTTAATGAGATTGTCATCCGTTTTAAAAGTATCCTTAATTATGGGAAGAGACTTACCTAAATCGATAATGTACTCGTAGCGTTGCATCCAATCATCAAACATGGAGAACTCGTCAATAATTTCTTCCTGTATTTGTCTTATAGTCATTTTTTAAACCTATTTTTGTAGCTTAAAATTTTATGCGAAATTACGGATTAATATTAGATTCCCGGCAACATAAAATTTTATAATACGCTAAAAATTAATTCTATATGAGTAAACTTCTGGCTGTAGGTACGGTTGCTTTTGACGCTATCGAAACTCCTTTTGGAAAAACAGATAAAATCTTAGGCGGCTCTGGTACTTTTGTTGGATTAGCGGCTTCTTTATTCGATATTCCTGTTGGTGTTGTTTCTGTGGTTGGTGGTGATTTTCCGAAATCTTATTTGGGAATGATGAATGCTAAAGGCATTAATACGGATGGAGTTGAGGTCGTAGAAGATGGTAAGACCTTCTTTTGGAGTGGCGTATATCACAACGATATGAATTCTCGTGACACGTTGGTTACAGAACTTAATGTGCTGGAAAATTTTGAACCTGTAGTTCCATCGGAGTTCAATGATGCGAGTATTGTAATGCTTGGGAACTTACATCCTGCAACTCAAATGTCGGTCTTAGACCAAATGAATGGTACTCCGAAACTAGTGGTTTTAGATACGATGAACTTTTGGATGGATTGTGCGTTACCGGAATTATTAGACGTTATCAAACGTGTAGATGTAATCACAATCAACGATGAAGAAGCGCGTCAATTATCAGGAGAATATTCTTT
>JALQZD010000272.1 GCA_023258495.1 Polaribacter sp. | reverse complement strand
CTTGACCAATCATAAAAGGTCATTTGTTGTTTTTGAAGACGATTCGCAGACCTCTTCGAGAACTGCTGCTGGCGGATATAATCCGGTTATTCTTAAGCGATTTACACCGGTTTGGAACGGTAGGGAGCAAATTGAATTTGCGCTTCCATTTTATAAAAAACTGGAAGATAAATTAGGTGTCACTCTAGATATTCCAGTACTTACAAAGAAGATTTTTAAGTCCATTAAAGATCAGAACAATTGGTTTTCGGCCAGTGATAAGGCATCGTTAAAAGATTTTATGGATCCGCAATTGGATAAAAACAACTACAACGGAGTTCTTGCCGATTTCGGATTTGGAAACGTAACCAATACGGGTTGGGTAGATACGAATGTGCTTCTGGATGCCTATCGAAATCACCTTGAAAATGCGAATCAAATTAGATTTCAATCTTTTGATTATCATCGATTGAACGTGTCTGAAACTTCAGTTTCATATGATTCCATTAAAGCTACTGCAATAGTTTTTTGCGAGGGATACGGAGTCACTAAAAACCCATATTTCAATTATTTACCACTCAACGGAACAAAAGGTGAAGTATTAACCATTCATGCACCAGAATTGGCTATTGATTTTCAGGTAAAGTCATCGGTATTCGTTTTGCCTTTGGGCGATCATTATTTTAAAGTTGGAGCCACTTTCAACTGGTCGGATAAAACATCAGATCCTACCGAAGAAGGTAAAAATGAATTGATCGAGAAACTTAAAAAGGTAATTGATGTTCCCTATACGATTGTAAAACATGCTGCTGGGATTCGGCCAACCGTGTCAGATCGCAGACCCTTGGTGGGTGTTCATCCGAAGCACCAAAATGTAGCAATTCTCAACGGTTTGGGAACTCGAGGTGTGATGATTGGCCCGACTGGAGCAAAGGCTTTATTTGATTATTTGGAAAAAGGAGAATCGATTGATCCAGAAATGGATATTACTCGTTTTTCATAGCTTTTAATTCCTCCGGATTCTTGTAATTGATAAACATATTAATCCAGATACTTCTCGATAAACGCAATCCGAAAGGAGCAAACACTAAAAGAGCTGCAAACACGGTTAAAAAGCTTTGTAATAATTCCAAACCAACAAACACTCTCGCAATAATAAAACTTGTCACAGCAATAGCTACTGTTAATCCGTAATTCACATACATGGCTCCGTAGAAAAACGAAGGCTCAATCATGTATTTTAAATCACATTTGGAACAAGTTTCATGTAGTTCAGTGACTTTTGTGGGGTGCAATGTAAATTTGTTTTTGAAGAACTCTCCTTCATGACAACGCGGACATTTTCCATTAAAAATACTGTATAGTTTGGTTCCTTTTTTCAAGACGATAGGAATTAAAATTTATCTACTTTTGCAAAGGTACTTGAAATCCGTATTCGAGTAAGTAACTTTAATCACATTCATGTTAAACGTGCACAATTTAACAGTTTCCTTTATGGGAACTGATTTGTTTTCTGGGATTACCTTTAAATTAAATAAAGGTGATCGTGTTGGGCTTATAGGAAAGAATGGAGCCGGAAAATCTACGCTTCTAAAGTTGCTTTCAAAGGATGTTGAACCTTCTGGCGGATCTTTAGCGTTTGACAAAGATGTAAAGATTGGATTTCTTCGTCAGGATATTGATTTTGTACACGGAAGAACGATTCTAGAAGAGGCCTATCAGGCCTTTGAAGAAATCAAGAAAATAGAAGCTGAGCTTGAACAAATCAATGCCGAATTACTGGAGCGCACAGATTATGAAAGTGAATCGTATAGTCAATTGATTATTGATCTGACCGAGAAAACGGAGCGTTTTGAACTAATTGGCGGATATAATTACAAAGGTGATACTGAAAAAATTCTTCAGGGTCTTGGGTTCCAGCGTGATGATTTTGACAAACTAACGGATACCTTTTCTGGTGGATGGCGCATGCGTATCGAATTGGCAAAGTTGTTACTTCAGAATAACGATATTTTGCTACTGGATGAGCCTACCAACCACTTGGATATCGAATCGATTATCTGGTTGGAAAACTTCCTTAAAAATTATGCAGGTGCTATTGTATTGGTTTCTCACGATAAAATGTTTCTGGACAATGTGACCAATCGAACCATTGAAATATCACTGGGGAATATCTATGATTACAAAAAACCATATTCGCAATATTTAGAGCTTCGATCGGAGATTCGCGAAAAGCAATTGCAGACGCAAAAGAATCAGCAGAAGCAGATTGAACACACCGAAAAACTTATTGAGAAATTCCGTGCCAAGGCAAGTAAAGCTTCTATGGCCCAATCACTCATTAAAAAGTTAGAGAAAGTGGAACGCATTGAAGTTGATGAAGAGGATAATGCCGTAATGAATATCCGATTTACCAAGTCTAAAGAACCTGGTAAAATTGTTTTTGAAGGCGAACATATTGCTAAGTTTTATGGCGACAAAAAAGTCCTTGAAAATGTTGATTTATTGATTGAGCGAAATAGCAAAATTGCGTTTGTTGGTCAAAATGGCCAGGGGAAATCGACATTAGCCAAAATCATGGTTGGTGAAATCCCGTTTGATGGTCAATTCAAATTGGGTCATAACGTCGAATTAGGATATTTTGCACAAAATCAATCCGAATATCTTCCGCCAGAAAAGACAGTTTTGGAAATCATGGAAGATGCTGCGTTAGACACCAATCGGATGAAAGTTCGAGACATGTTGGGAGCCTTTTTATTTGGTGGTGAAGCTGTCGATAAAAAAGCGAAAGTACTATCCGGAGGAGAACGAAATCGACTGGCACTTTGTAAATTATTATTGCAACCTTTCAACGTTCTTATCCTTGATGAGCCTACCAACCACCTTGATATAGCGTCGAAGAATGTCTTAAAAAAGGCTTTGCAAAGTTTTGACGGAACATTAATCATTGTTTCTCACGATAGGGAGTTCTTGCAAGGATTGGCAACCACGGTTTACGGATTTAAAGATCATCTCATAAAAGAGTATTTAGGAGATATCGATTATTTCCTAGAAGAACATAAAATGGAAAGTCTTCGTGAGGCTGAAAAAAGAACGGTTGTAAAAACGGAAAGGACTGATACCGAAAAGTCAAGGCATCAACTTTCCAAAGAGCAGGAAAAGGCACTGCGAAAATTGAAAAATCAATTGTCTAAAATTGAGACTCAGATTAGTGATATGGAGGAGGAAATCGAAACAATCGATTTAGCCTTAGCGCAGAATTATGATGAAATATCCTCACAGCCCAACTTTTTTGAAAACTACAAAGCCAAGAAAAAGAAATTGGATCATCTAATGGAAGAATGGGAGCAGGTGGAGGAGCAAATTGATGCTTTTTAAGGATTAATCAAGTCTTCCGTAATCTTTTAAAACCTTCAGAGCCCAAACAGTTTGTATTCCGGCCCATTCCAATTTGGTGCCTTCACTGATACCGTACCAAGTATCCCAGCGACCATCCTCTTTTTGCTTTTGGATTAATGTGGTCAGATCTGAATTAATTTGATCTTGGGTAAATAAATCACTTAGTAAACTATTTGGACGCGGGGCATAATTAAGGCTATGCGGCTTTTCATAAAGACCCCAACCATCGTCTGATGTGTCTTTAAAAAGCACATTATT
>JALQZD010000255.1 GCA_023258495.1 Polaribacter sp. | reverse complement strand
ACCTGAATTAGCTGTGCTAATGTTAGTAAAGCTAGGTCCAATGCATTTTCTCTCGCAATCACACTTTGAGCGTCTGTTGCAGCTGTAGATTGGGCATTTAAAAGATCACCTTTTGGAATGGTACCAGCATCAAAACTTTTCTGTGCTGCTTCAATTTGTTTCTTACTAATCTCCGCTTGAACTCTCGCTGCTGCCAAATTCTCCTTTGCAAACAAGACATTTAAATATCCGTTGACAATTTGTAATGAAATATTATTCTCAATTACTTTTAAATCAAGAACACTGCTCTCAACACCAAGCTGAGCTTGTTTGTAGGTATTTGTATTTCGATATCCATTAAAAATAGTGATTCCAGAACTGAGCCCCATACCACCTCCAAAGAAAGAAGTAGCAACCCTGTTTTGAGATACAGGATCGAAACCAGAACCAAAGTTTACGCTTCCATTTGTGTTTCCATTTAAGTTCGGAAGAAAATTACCTTTTGCAATTTCAACACCCTCCTTAGCGATTTCAACACTCAATTTATTTTGTTCAATGGTGATATTTTTCTCTAATGCATGATCAACGCATTCTTTTAACGTCCATTGTTTTTGAGAAAAAGCAACTGATGTACATAAAATAGTTGCTAGGAATAATATCTTACTTTTTAACATATGTGGTTAGTTTATGAGGTCCTCTCATTTTCTTCAACGTTAATATGACGACCAAAAGTAAAATATGTTACAGGATAAGGCTATTATCGAAATGTTAATTTTTTTGAACCTGACGATAGCGATATATCGCATAAATTAAAAATCCAACAAGCAAGTACGGAAAGACCATTAAATAGGTGATTCCGTTGTTCACACCTTCTGCCATGGTCTCATTTCCGTTTTCAATTACGGCCTTACACATAGCACATTGGGCACCTGCAGAAGAAACGGTAAAAATCAGTGATATAAGAATAAATACCTTACGCATAGTAGGGCGAAATCATGAGGTACACAACTACACCAGTTACCGCTACGTATAACCAGATTGGGAAAGTAATTTTAGCAATTTTCTTATGCTTATCGAACTCCTCCAATTTTGCCCACATATACGTTGTCAACACCAATGGAATCACTGCAATAGAGAGTAGAATATGCGAGATTAAAATAAAGTAGTATAGGTATGAAATCAATCCTTCACCTCCGAACTTCGTTGAATCTGAAGTCATATGGTAGGCGATGTACATCAGCAAAAACGCTAACGAACAAACAATTGCAAACGTATTTAATTTTTCATGTAACTTTCGATTTCCATTTTTAATCGCCATAACTGCACCTATCAAAAGTACAGCTGTAAGTCCGTTAATTGTGGCATAAATAGGTGGTAAAAATGTCAATGGTTTGACATCAATACCCATCCTTTTTAGATTAATCCCAAATAATGCTGCTACGGCTACTGGAATAATAACTGAAGTGATTGTAATTAACTTCTTGTACTTTTTTGCTTCTATTGAATTACTCATTTAATAATAATTTGATATCCTCTTTTAATTCTTCTATTTGATGCTTGAACGTTTGTTCATTCAATGCTCTGTAATACATAATCGGATTTCCATAATCATCTTTTCGTGATCGGATGAATCCATTTTTATCGATTAACGCAAATAGACCGGAGTGCTCAAATCCGCCGTGTTCTTCTTCTCCTTTTCCAGCATACAATTTAAACCCTTGGTTGGAAAGGGCGTATACTACTTCTTCTGACTTCCCTGTTAGTAAATGCCAGTTTTTATGTGTGATTCCATTATTTTCAGCATACAATTTCAAAACCTCTGGAGAATCAATTTGTGGAGTGATTGATATGGATGCTATTCCGAAATTATCTTCATCTTTAAAATCAGCCTGAATATCAAGCATTTTTTCATTCATCATCGGACAAATTGTTGGGCAAGTCGAGAAGAAAAACTCGACCACGTATACCTTATTATTATAAGTCTCATTCGTAATGGTGTTTCCTAATTGATTGACAAATTCAAAAGCAGGAACTTTAGAGAAGGTATATAAATCTGCTTTTTTTAAGTCGTTTTTTTCTACTTTATTAAGCCTGGAATCATCGATGAGTTTATCATTACTCAATCGATCATCTAAATTCCGTACCACATAAATTCCGAAGAGAAGAACGATGAATACAATACCGGTGTATGAATATTTTTTCTTCATTTAGATTTCTCTTTTCGCATTATTCTTCTTCAAGGCGAGACGGTATTCTGCAAGTACGATTTTTACATCGTCTTTCATTTTATTGTTGAGTTCGGCAACGGAGTTCATGTTATAACCAAACAACTTCCCATCTTCCATATCCTTATCCTCTAAACGACCTCTTAGATTTAATTCCTTATCAATGATAAAAGCCAACTGACTTCCGAAGTTTTCAAGGTCTTTAATTACTCCCATACTCGTGTAAAAAACACTTATTTCTTCTGATGAAGCCGGAATAAATTTCCAACCCACCATATCTGTAAATACAGTAAGATCTTCCTTAATGGCTTGAATATCTTTCTCTATTTCCTTTGGGTAAACTGCAATCATTTGAAAATCTTTAAATCCGTAAAATGGCTTGTAAATCTTCTGATTGATATTAAACAATCTCCCCTTTGCAGTTTTGGCATCAAACCCTGTAAAGCAAATAATGCTTATTTTTTGGTTTAAGGTAATATCGCCTGCATTTTCTAAAGTCGAAATATTTGATACCTTCTCTTTGACAACAGGTAACTTCGCGAAATTATTTCTTTAGGGGGCTTGGCATCAAGAAAGAGGACAAGGAAGATAAGGGTGACTACTTTTTCTTCACCCTCTCCCTCCCTCTCTCTCATTCACACACACACACACTCACACTTTTTTAAACAGAGGGTCC
>JALQZD010000249.1 GCA_023258495.1 Polaribacter sp. | reverse complement strand
TGAGCAACGTATTTCAAACCATTATTCTGATCTCAACATTGATGAAATTGGAAGAGTTCTTTCAGTTGGGGATGGAATTGCTCGTGTTTATGGATTAAATAAAATTCAATCTGGTGAAATGGTTGAATTTGACAGTGGTGTCAAAGGAATGGCGTTAAACTTAGAAAATGATAATGTAGGGATCGTATGTTTTGGGAGTGATACAAACATTCGTGAAGGTGACATTGTTAAACGAACAGGGTCTATTGTAGATGTACCTGTAGGAAAAGGCATGCTTGGACGTGTTGTAGACGGTCTTGGCAACCCAATTGATGGGAAAGGTCCAATTCCAAACGTAACACCTCGACGTGTTGAATTAAAAGCTCCTGGAATTATTGCTAGAAAATCTGTGCATGAACCAATGCAAACTGGGTTAAAAGCTGTGGATAGTTTAGTTCCAGTTGGTCGTGGTCAACGTGAACTTATTATTGGGGATCGTCAAACAGGAAAAACTGCGATTGCAATTGATACAATTATTAATCAAAGAGCAATTAATGAATCTGCTGATGAATCAAAAAAATTATACTGTGTTTACGTAGCTGTGGGCCAAAAACGTTCAACTGTAGCTCAATTAGTGAAAGTTCTTCAAGATAGAAATGCTCTTCACTATACAATTATTGTTGCAGCGACTGCTTCAGATCCAGCTCCATTACAATTTTTAGCTCCATATTCTGGCTGTGCAATGGCTGAGTATTTCCGTGATAATGGAATGCATGCTTTAATTATTTATGATGATTTAAGTAAACAATCTGTAGCTTATCGTCAAATGTCATTACTTCTAAGAAGACCTCCTGGTCGTGAAGCTTTCCCTGGGGATGTATTCTATTTACATTCACGTTTACTAGAAAGATCTGCGAAAATGGCAGATGAAGAAGGTGGGGGTTCTATGACAGCTCTTCCAGTTGTTGAAACACAAGGTGGAGATGTATCTGCTTATATTCCTACAAACGTAATTTCAATTACAGATGGCCAAATTTTCTTAGAAACAGAATTATTTTTCAAAGGAATTCGTCCAGCTATTAATGTAGGGTTATCAGTAAGTCGAGTAGGATCAGCAGCACAAATGAAAGCTATGAAACAAGTTTCAGGTTCATTAAAATTAGAATTAGCTCAATATCGTGAAGTTGCAGCTTTTGCTCAATTTGGATCTGATTTAGATGCAGCTACTCAATACTTATTAAATCGTGGGTCTCGTTTAACCGAAGTGTTAAAACAAGGGCAATTTGTTCCAATGAGTGTTGAACAACAAGTTGTAGTAATTTTTGCAGCAACAAAAGGCTATTTAGATACATTGAAAATTTCTGAAATTGCTAAATATGAAGAAGGTTTATTAAAAGCTGTAGATTCTTCTTTACTTCAAACAATTAAATCAGAAGGTTCATTATCAGAGCAAACAATGAAAAAACTTGCAGATTTTTGTGATTCATATACACAACAATTTAAAGCCTAATGCTATTTCTTGGGAGACATGGTCTCCCAAGATATACTTATTCCCATTCTAAAGCACCTTTACGCCATTCATACACGAAGCCAAGAGTTAAGATAATTAAAAAAATCGTCATTGACCAAAAGCCGAACAACCCAATGGTTCTTAAAGAAATGGCCCATGGAAAGAGAAAAGTTACTTCAAGATCAAAAATAATAAATAAAATAGCTACAAGATAAAATCGAATATCAAATTTGCCTCGTGCATCTTCAAAAGGATCGAATCCACATTCATAAGCTGAAGTTTTTTCTGGGTCAGGTTTTTGAATAGCTACAAAATATGATAAGCTTAAAATGATGCCAGATAAAATTGCACTTACACAAATATAAAGTAAAATTGGAAAATATTCAACCATAGAGTTTGGATTTTTTTAGGGTGTTTAGCTCAGTTGGTAGAGCATTTCGTTTACACCGAAAATGTCAGCGGTTCGAACCCGTTAACACCTAAATAAAGGGAAAATAGCTTAATTGGTAGAGTCCCGGCCTGTCACGCCGGTTGGTGCGGGTTCAAGTCCCGTTTCTCCCGTTTTATCGATCTACTTCACCAAATACAATGTCTTGAGTCCCAATAATTGTTACTACATCCGCAAGTAAATGATGTTTTGACATAAAATCAAGAGCTTGTAAATGAACAAAACCAGGAGCACGAATCTTACAACGATAAGGTCTATTTGTTCCATTACTTACCAAATACACACCAAATTCACCTTTAGGAGCTTCAACACCAGTATAGGTCTCTGCTGCAGGAACTACAAAGCCTTCCGTAAATAATTTAAAATGGTGAATTAAAGATTCCATTGATTCTTTCATGTGTTTTCTAGAAGGTGGAGAAATTTTTTTATCATCTACTTTAATAATTCCTTGTGGTAATTGATTTAAACACTGAACAATCAAACGTAAACTTTGTCTCATTTCTTCAATTCGAATAAGATAACGATCATAACAATCTCCTTGAGACCCAACTGGGATATCAAATTGAAGTTGATTATAAACTTCATATGGTTGAGTTTTTCTTAAGTCCCAAGCTAGTCCAGATCCACGAATCATGACTCCAGAGAATCCATATGCAAGAGCATCTTTAGCTGAAACTGTTCCAATGTCAACTAACCTTTGCTTCCAAATTCTATTTTGAGTGAGCATTTCTTCCATTTCATCAATTCTCGAAGCGAATGTTTGACAAAACTTATGAATATCATCGCAGAGGCCTTGAGGTAAATCTTGTGCTACACCTCCAGGTCTGATATATGATGCATGTAATCTTGCTCCAGACACACGTTCATAAAATTCCATTAATTTTTCTCTTTCTTCAAAAGCCCAGAGAAAAGGAGTTAAAGCTCCTACATCCATTGCATGACAACTTAAAGCTAAAAGATGATTTAAAA
>JALQZD010000194.1 GCA_023258495.1 Polaribacter sp. | reverse complement strand
CCAAGGATGGTCAGGATCAGATATATATGTTTTCGTTTCATCAATGATATGAAACTCCAGAATACAAGATCAAAAAACTAATTAAAAAAGTGTCGTCTGATTTTCGTCGTCTAACTTTTTTGGTGCCTTTTTGACTGGCGTCTTCTTCGGAGTTGAATCCTGGGCTTCGTCAGCAACTTTCTCATCAACTTCTGGAATTTCGATAGGTAATGTATCCTCAATCACCTCTTCGTCAACTACTTCTACCTCTTCTACTGCTTCCTCTTCAGGTTCTTCGTAGGGTAAGGGATCGAGTAAGTTTACTTGTTTTATTTTTTCAGTCGTCAATTGATTCCCTAAAGCTTTGATGCCCTTAACAGCGATAAAATCTTCAAGATCAATCTTCATATTTGTTAAACTTCGTTTAGAAAACACAACTTCAGCAACAGGTCTGTAGTCTGTCGCAACAATTTCTAATTGAGATTTTGGATGCTCAGAAATGAATAGTTCTTCCTTATCTGGCGAATCAATTAAGAAACGTTTTACATAATAACGCTCTTTCTCACCTTCATAGTAGATTGCAGAAATTGGTTTATTCGGCTTCCATTTTTCTAAGACAATCATATCCTCTTCGAAACGCATTAACAAGTCTGGAGTAACCGCTTTGGCTTTTCCTTTTTGTGTAACAATCAGTAATTTATCTTCTGCCCTAAATTCTCCTAATAATTCTCCACGTTCATCAACATTCAATCGTTGCACAGCATCATCAAACCAAATTTTTCGAGGTTTTAATGTAGATACACCAGCAGCTTTAAATTCCACTTTCTTAATGGCAAATTTGGTAATTGTGTTTCCGCGCACACCCCTCCCTTTTACGGCTAAATCTGCAAAATCAATATCCCATTTTAATTTTTTGATACTTCCTACGGCACGCAGGTTGATGGTTACCACTTCTGCTTCACCGTTTGGATTCGCACTGAAGTAGTGCACCGTTGACACTTTTTTCCCATTGGTTAGGTCATATTCCTTATCTCTTGTTACTCCTGTGACATTAAATCGCTTCATATAACTTGGGCCACCCTTACCATCGCGATACATCATATTATAAACGGTGCGCTTATCTTTTTTCTTGAAAACCGCAACATGGATAATATCTTTACCTACGAAAGTTTTTGAATCGATTTTAGTCACCATCATTTTTCCATCTTTACGAAAAACAATAATATCATCGATATCTGAACAATCACAAACAAATTCATCTCTCTTTAAAGAAGTACCGATAAATCCTTCTTCGCGATTGACATACAATTTAGCATTGTTCATGGCTACTTTAGAAGCGACAATATCATCAAACATTCGGATTTCGGTCTTTCGTTCTTTACCCTTACCGTATTTATTTTTAAGGTTTTTGAAATAATCTATAGCATAATCGATCAAATTGGCTAAATGAAATTTAACGCCTTCAATCTTTTCTTCTAAACTTTCTATAAAGAGTTTTGCTTTATCAATATCAAATTTCGAAATCTTCTTAATCCGAATTTCCGTGAGTCTTATAATATCTTCTTCGGTTACCCCTCTTTTCAAGTGCTTGATATGAGGTTGTAGTCCTTTATCAATAGCTTTCAGCACCCCTTCCCAAGTCTCTTCTTCTTCAATATCACGATAGATTCGATTCTCGATAAAAATGCGTTCCAAAGAAGCAAAATGCCATTGCTCTTCGAGTTCATGTAATTGAATTTCTAACTCTTTCTTTAGCAGCTCAACAGTTTGATCTGTGGAGATTTTAAGAACTTCACTTACCCCAATAAATATTGGTTTGTTATCACTAATAATGCAACCCAGAGGCGAAACTGAATTTTCACAATTGGTAAAGGCATATAATGCGTCAATCGTTTTATCTGGAGAAACATTTGGAGGTAAATGAACCAGGATTTCTACGTTGGCCGCCGTATTATCTTCTATACGTTTAATTTTTATTTTGCCCTTATCATTGGCTTTAAGAATACTATCAATCAAAGAAGACGTGGTTGTACCAAACGGTATTTCAGTAATGACCAAGGTACGCTTATCCAATTGCGATATTTTGGCACGAACCCGAACTTTCCCGCCTCTTTTTCCGTCATTGTAATTGCTAAAATCCGCAATTCCACCCGTTAGAAAATCAGGTAAAATTTTAAAACTTCTACCTTTTAAGTATTTAATCGAAGCATCAATTAGTTCGTTAAAATTATGGGGAAGAATCTTAGTGGATAATCCAACCGCAATTCCCTCAGCACCTTGGGCAAGTAATAATGGAAACTTAACAGGTAAATTTATTGGCTCCTTTTTACGACCATCATAGGAAGATTGCCATTCGGTAGTTTTCGGATTGAAAATTACTTCTAGAGCAAACTTAGACAAACGGGCTTCGATATATCTGGAGGCAGCTGCACGGTCACCAGTAAGAATATTACCCCAGTTCCCCTGCATGTCAATCAGCAAATCTTTTTGCCCCATCTGTACCATGGCATCAGCAATGGAAGCATCTCCATGGGGATGATATTGCATGGTATGACCTACGATGTTCGCTACTTTATTGTAACGACCGTCATCCAAATCTTTCATAGAATGCATGATACGCCGTTGCACCGGTTTGAAACCGTCTACAACAGAAGGAACTGCCCTTTCTAAAATAACATAGGACGCATAATCTAAAAACCATTCCTTATACATCCCAGTAACCCTGGTAATGGTTTCCTCTGGATGATTGGTTAAATTCTCCTCAACTTCTGATGTGTGGTCCAAGTCTTGATTCTCTTCGCTCATAAAACTCCTTCGATAATCTTTTAGTCGTTCGGGTTATTGATTCTTTTTCATGTTATTTCGTCGGCTTAATTGCATTGAAACAATGATTAGTGCTAACGAAATGATACTTAAATAGGAGGACATGTTATGTCTGAACCCCATATCGGAATAGTCAACTTTACATAACCAAAAAACAATAATGGCTAGGGCAACAATTGTAACTCCGTTAAATACTTTTTCCATTATCGATTATAATTCCTCGACTAAATCTAATTCGACTTTTAAGTTTTCAATTATAAATTTCTGTCTGTCTGGTGTATTCTTACCCATATAAAATTGCAACATCTCCTCTATCGACTTTTCCTTATCTAACATTACAGGATCTAATCGAATATTTTCACCAATAAAATGCACAAACTCATTCGGAGAGATTTCACCCAATCCTTTAAATCGAGTAATTTCAGGTTTCCCTCTTAATTTCTGAATGGCTTTTTGTTTTTCTTCTTCAGAATAGCAATAAATGGTCTCTTTTTTATCTCTAACTCTAAACAAAGGTGTTTCTAAAATGTATAAATGCCCTTCTTTAATCAATTCTGGGAAAAATTGTAAAAAGAAGGTGATCAATAAAAGACGAATGTGCATTCCATCTACATCTGCATCAGTGGCAATAACAATGTTATTGTACCGTAAATCTTCCAGAGATTCTTCAATATTTAAAGCGGCTTGAAGCAAATTAAATTCTTCGTTTTCATACACTATCTTTTTAGACATCCCGTAACTGTTCAAGGGCTTACCGCGTAAGCTAAATACGGCTTGGGTGTTTACATCTCTAGATTTTGTAATCGAACCACTAGCGGAATCACCCTCGGTAATAAAAAGGGTAGATTCCAAACGACGGTCCATTTTTAAATCTGGTAAATGAACCCGACAATCTCTTAGTTTTTTATTGTGCAGATTGGCTTTTTTAGCGCGTTCACGTGCTAATTTTCGTATGCCTGATAATTCTTTTCTTTCGCGTTCGGCTTGAAGTATTTTTCGTTGTATTTGCTCTGCAACTGTGGGGTTTTTGTGCAAATAATTGTCAAGTTGAGTGCTTAAAAAGTCGATCACATAACTTCGAACTGAAGGCATGTTGCCTCCCATTTCTGTTGACCCCAATTTTGTTTTTGTCTGCGATTCAAACACGGGCTCCATAACTTTAATACTGATGGCAGAAACAATAGATTTGCGTATGTCAGAAGCGTCGTAATTTTTACCAAAATGATCACGGATTGTTTTGGCTAAACCTTCTCTAAATGCAGCTTGATGTGTACCGCCTTGGGTAGTATGCTGCCCGTTGACAAAAGAATAGTACTCTTCGCTGTATTGTGTTTTACTGTGGGTAATGGCTACTTCTATATCCTCTCCTTTAAGGTGGATAATAGGATACGTTAAATCGCTTTCATTTGTTTGGTCTGTCAACAAATCTTTTAATCCATTTTCAGAAAGAAATTTTTCGCCGTTTAAGTCGATGGTTAACCCTGGGTTCAGGTAGACATAGTTTTTCACCATGCGCTCCACATACTCTAAACGGTATTTATAGTTTTTGAAAATGGTTTGATCGGGCACAAAAATTACTTTGGTTCCCCGGCGTTTTGTAGAAGATTCCTGAGGAGTTTCTTCTTGCAATTCTCCAAAGCTAAAAGAGGCGCTCTTGCGGAGTGAATCGCGACAAGACTCTACTTCAAAATGAGAAGATAATGCGTTTACCGCTTTTGTACCTACCCCATTTAACCCTACAGATTTTTTAAATGCACGGGAATCGTATTTTCCCCCTGTATTCATTTTAGAGACCACATCAACTACCTTTCCCAGGGGTATTCCCCTTCCAAAATCACGAACTTTTACACTGCTGTCTTTAATGGTGATTTCAATGGTTTTTCCAGCACCCATAACAAATTCATCGATACAGTTGTCGATGACTTCTTTGAGTAAGATATAGATTCCGTCGTCAGGCGAAGAACCGTCGCCTAATTTACCAATATACATCCCAGGACGCATTCGAATATGCTCCTTCCAATCAAGAGATCGTATATTGTCTTCGGTGTAGGTGGATTGATTACTCATAGTTGGTGTGCTAATATACTTATTGCCCAGTGAACCTAAAACGCTTTGAGTCCCAAGAAATCAACAATTCTTCACGTTTTTTTGTTAAAAAGTTATTGTTCTTTTTTTAGTAAAAAATATACTTACTAATAGGATTCACTACAGAAATATGTAGTTTTATTAAAACAATTAATACTTCATTAAATGAATTCTGAATCTATAGAAAATAAAACCGGACCTTTTGTGCATACGGTGTTTTTTTGGCTTAAAAACCCGACACAAACAAGTGACCGCGAAGCCTTTGAAATGGCCATTCGAAAATTAATCCAGACCAATCCGCAGGCAACGTCAAACCACTTAGGGTGTCCTGCAGAATCTGAAAAAAGAGCCGTTGTTGACAATTCTTTTACGTATTGTTATGTCATGCTTTTTCCTGATTTAGAATCCCAAAATGCGTATCAAACGGATCCTACTCACTTACTTTTTATAGAAGAGGCCTCCCATTTGTGGGAACGGGTTGTTGTTTATGATTCGTTATCCCTTAACCATTGACAAAAATGAAAACAAACCCTTCCCTTCGTTCTCTTTATTATTGTGTAGGAATTGCCCTAGCTTTCTTTGGATTTATCCGATGTGAATCCCCCTCAAAGCCTTCAATAGGAGAGCGCTGGACAGAAGAAAAAGCATGGCAATGGCAAGACGAACACGGGTGGCGTGCAGGGGCTAATTTTAATCCAAGTACCGCCATCAATCAGCTAGAATTTTGGCAAGAAGATACTTTTGATATTGAAACTATAGAACGTGAATTGACGTGGTCAGCAGAATTGGGTATGTCATTGCATCGGGTTTACTTACACAACCTGTTGTGGGATCAAG
>JALQZD010000133.1 GCA_023258495.1 Polaribacter sp. | reverse complement strand
CTTACATAAAACCTTTGCGATTCCGCATGGTGGTGGTGGACCTGGAGTTGGACCTATTTGTGTCGCCCCACAGCTCGTTCCATTTTTACCATCGAATCCGTTGGTAGCCACTGGAGGTGATCAAGCGATTACTGCAATTTCTGC
The DNA here is from genome assembly GCA_023258495.1 of Polaribacter sp. Lineage (GTDB taxonomy): Bacteria > Bacteroidota > Bacteroidia > Flavobacteriales > Flavobacteriaceae > Polaribacter. The sequence goes on along the minus strand of JALQZD010000133.1, from coordinate 3,680 downwards.
AGCTCCTTGGGGAAGCGCATTAGCATGTTTGATTTCTTACGGATATATCTGTATGTTAGGTACTAAAGGGTTAACCAAATCGACAGAGGTTGCCATTTTAAATGCCAATTACATCAAAAATCGTTTAGATGGTCATTACCAAACACTTTACACAGGTGAAATGGGAAGAGCAGCACATGAAATGATTATCGATTGTAGAGCCTTTAAAGAGAATGGAATCGAAGTTGTAGACATTGCAAAACGATTAATGGATTACGGATTCCACGCTCCTACGGTTTCTTTCCCAGTAGGTGGAACAATGATGATTGAGCCAACCGAATCTGAAAACAGAGCTGAGTTAGATCGTTTTTGTGATGCGATGATTGAAATCCGAAAGGAAATTGCCTTCGCTAAAAAAGAAGAACCAAACAATGTTCTTAAGAATGCGCCTCATACCTTAACAATGCTTACTGATGATGAATGGGATTTCCCATACACTAGACAAGAAGCAGCTTATCCCTTAGCATTTGTGAGCGAAAACAAATTTTGGCCTACAGTGCGCCGAGTTGATGAAGCATATGGAGATCGAAACTTGGTATGTTCTTGTAATCCTATTGAAGATTATATTGAAGCTTAACAGCAACGTATATACAATAAAAAAGCCAGTCGAAATGACTGGCTTTTTTGTTTGGTAATCACAAAATTACTTTTTGAATTTTGCGTATTTGTTTTTGAACTTATCTATACGTCCTGCAGTATCAACTAACTTAGACTTACCTGTGTAGAAAGGATGAGAAGTTCTAGAAATTTCTAATTTTACCACTGGATACTCAACACCATCAACATCTATTGTTTCTTTTGTTTCAGCAGTAGAACGCGTTAAAAAAACATCGCCGTTAGACATATCTTTAAAAGCGACTAATCTATAATTTTCTGGATGTATACCTTTTTTCATGATATTAACTTTTTAAATTTTAATGTATTCGTAAAGTTGGTAAGGCTTTACAGAAATCAAAATAGCAATAGCGTATCCATTTTGAGGGTGCAAATTTAACCTAATTTTATTTATTTACAATAAATTATTGTTTTTATTTGCTTAAAATTTAGATAAATGACTTCGTTCCGCTTTTATTTTATTGCACTGATTCTATTGATTTTATCTGGCTGTGAAACTGCCTACAAACTGAAGATTGACGGACCAAAAAAAATCTCCTATGGTGAAAGTCTACAATTTGAAGTGAAAGAGGAAAATGATCAATCTATTGATAGTGTATCTTTTTACATCAACGGAACAGAAATTACATCCGAAGGAACAACAGTTCAATTGGATTCCAAATCGGTCGGAATTGGAAAACATGCCTTATCTGCGGTAAGCTTTTATCCGGGGAAAGCCAAAACATTAAATTGGTCATTTGAAATTTTGGCCAATCGGGCCCCATCAGTATATACCTATAAAATTATAAATACCTATCCGCACGATACCAAAGCGTATACACAAGGTTTGGAATACTACAAAGGATACCTTTATGAAACGACAGGGAGAAGAGGACAATCGTCTTTGCGAAAAATTGATATTAAAACCGGGAAGGTTCTTCAGCAATATGACTTAGCGAAAGACTATTTCGGAGAAGGAATGACCATATATAATGATACTATCTTTTGGCTGACATGGCAGGCTAAAAAAGGTTTTGTTTTTGATTTGAAGTCCTTCAAAAAATTAAAAGAATTCAATTACAATCAAAGTAAAGAAGGATGGGGATTAACACATAATAACTCCGAATTGATAAAATCTGATGGAACATCAAAAGTTTGGTTCTTAGATCCAACAACCCAAAAAGAAAAACGATTCATCCAGGTATATACCAATAAATATGGTTTAAACGATTTGAATGAACTGGAATTAATCGGAGACCAATTGTATGCGAATAAATATCAGCAAAATGCCGTGGTTATCATTGATGTGAATACAGGTATGGTAACAGGAGTAGCTAATTTGACAGGGCTCAAAAAGGAGGTTGAAAAAACTCAAAAGTTAGTTCCGGAAGATGAAGTACTCAATGGAATAGCTTACGACAAAGAAAATAATCGCTTATTTGTCACTGGTAAAAACTGGAACACACTTTTCGAAATTGAATTGATTAAAAAACAATAAATCAATTCGTAAAAAGTTCTATTTTTACAAAAAACCGCAATGCGAAATCTTTTCACCTTTCTAATTTTAATAGTACTCATCGCTGTGAGTTCCTGTCGAAAAGATTTTACTACTATACCCAACTTCGGAAATTTAGAATTCTCAAAAGACACCGTTTTTTTAGATACGATTTTCACCAATATTGGATCATCAACATACACTTTGAAAGTGTATAACCGAAACAGTAAAACCATAACCATTCCATCGATTCAATTGGAAAATGGAGTGACATCAAATTACAGATTAAATGTTGATGGAATTCCTGGTAAGTCATTCGCAGACATCGATATTCTCGCAAGGGACAGTATTTTTATATTCATTGAAACGACTGTTGATGTGAATACCATTTCTAATCCCTTATATACGGATAGAATTTTATTCGATAATGGAGAAAAACAGCAGGATGTTGATTTAGTCACTTTAGTTCAGGATGCTCATTTTATTTATCCGGGTAAGGATCCGATTACCATGAAGATTGACAGTCTTTCTTTGGATGGCGATCCGACCACCATTAAAGGTCGATTTTTAACGGATGCTGAATTACAATTTACCAATCAGAAGCCTTATGTAATTTATGGATATGCAGCCATTCCTGCCAATAAAAAATTACAAATTGATGCGGGGACCAAAGTCTATTTTCATGACAATTCAGGATTAATTGTAGACACTAACGGAACCTTAGAAGTAAACGGAACCGTAAACGAAAAAGTAGTTTTTGAAGGGGATCGATTGGAAAATTCATTCAGTCGTATTCCTGGTCAGTGGGGTACCATTTGGTTACGAAAAGGAAGTAAAGAAAATCGCATTGAACATGCGCAAATTAAAAATGGACTGATTGGAATTTTAGTCGATAGTCTGGGAACAAATAATAAACCTACTCTAGAACTAAAAAACACAGAAATCTATAACCATTCCAACTTCGGAATTTTAGCCCGAGAGGCACACATCGAAGGAGAAAATATAGTGATTGGTTCGGCGGGCCAAGCATCTTTTGCAGGAACTGTAGGTGGAAATTACGGCTTCATTCATTCTACGTTTGCCAATTACTGGAACAATGGAATCCGACAATTACCGACAGTGCTCGTCAATAATTTCTTTACTTTTATTGATAGTAATAATCAAGAAGTTATTGCTACAAGAGATTTAATTCGGGCAGATTTCACCAATTGTATCATCTCTGGGAACAACAATATTGAATTTGTTTTAGATAAGGTTGATGGCACATTATTTAATTATTCTATAACCAATTCAATGATTCAATTTGAAGATGTGACCAATGCTTTTGAAAACAACACTGAATTGGATTTCACCAATCCGAATTATCAAAATATTATTTTAAACGGGAATCCTAATTTTAGAGACACGGTTCTTCAGGATTTTATTATTGGCCAAAACTCAGACGCTATTAATAAAGCAACAGCAAGTTCGGTAGTATTAGACTTACTAGGCGTTGATCGGTCTTCTGCCCCAGACATTGGAGCATATCAGCATATATTGTTTAATTAATTCT
>JALQZD010000004.1 GCA_023258495.1 Polaribacter sp. | reverse complement strand
GAGCGCGGCTTGTTGTCGCGCGAACACACACGCGCGCGGCGCGTCGTCCAGACACTCGCGCGCGGCGGGTTCTGACGGTTCTGACACCTCCGAGTCCCGGTTGGTTCACGACGCCTTTTCCGAGGAGGCTTCGCTTTTGCGGAGAAAGAGGGATTCGAACCCCCGGACCTGTTACAGTCAACAGTTTTCAAGACTGCCGCATTCGACCACTCTGCCATTTCTCCTTTTGAAAAGCTTTGTTTTCGTTAGCGGATGCAAATATAAAATGCTTTTTAATTTAAAAGAAGTAATTCCTGATTTTTTTTACAATTTGACTTATATTCGTCTACTTAAAAATAAAGGAAGAGTTATGTTTAATTCATTTGGAAATCTATTAAAAGTTACAACCTATGGCGAATCCCACGGTGAGGCAATTGGTGGTGTAATTGATGGTTTTCCAGCAGGTGTTAAAGTAGATTTTGAAGCGATTCAGCAGGAGTTAGATAGACGTAAACCTGGACAATCGAAAATTGTAACGCAACGAAAAGAACCAGATACCGTTGAGTTTTATTCTGGGATATTTGAGGGAATTACCACAGGTATGCCGATTGGATTCGTTATTAAAAACACCAATCAAAAATCGAAAGATTATTCACACAATACCGATGTATATCGACCGTCACACGCCGATTATACCTATGATAAAAAATATGGTATTCGCGATTATCGTGGCGGTGGAAGATCATCTGCCCGTGAAACAGCGAATTGGGTGGTTGCTGGGGCTCTAGCAAAACAAATGTTATCACAAGTTTCGATTAATGCCTTTACCTCATCTGTTGGAGACATTGCGTTAACTTCTGATTACAGCACATTTGACTTTTCAAAAACGGAGGCGAATGCCGTACGTTGTCCAGATGAATCAGCGGCAGAACAAATGATTAATAAAATCAAAGAGATTCGAAAGCAGGGCGATACTATTGGTGGCACCATTACTTGTGTTGCACAAAATGTACCAGTAGGTCTAGGAGAACCAATCTTTCATAAGTTACATGCTGCGCTTGGACAAGCCATGTTATCTTTGAATGCTGTGAAAGGATTTGAATTTGGAAGTGGATTTGAAGGTACTAAAATGAGAGGAAGTCAACATAACGATATTTTTAATCCCGATGGTTCCACAAAAACGAATCTTTCAGGCGGAATTCAAGGTGGAATTAGCAACGGAATGGATATCTATTTTAAAGTGGCTTTTAAGCCAGTAGCGACTATTATGCAAAATCAGGACACCATCAACTCAAAAGGCGAAGAAACGGAAATAATGGGTAAAGGAAGACACGATCCTTGCGTGGTACCAAGAGCCGTTCCTGTAGTGGAAGCATTAACTGCATTAGTTCTTGCTGATTTCTTCCTTTTAAACAAAACTAGAAACTTACATTCTTAAGCCTGTCCTGTAGGGCCAAAGTTTAATGGGATTGGAGTCTGTTCGTAGTCTTTGATCTCACCATGAGCTTGTTCAAATTTGCGAACATTATCTGATAAGGCTTTCACCAGTCTTTTGGCGTGTTGCGGAGTCAAAATTATTCTCGATTTCACTTTTGCTTTAGGTATCCCTGGCATAATATTAATAAAGTCAACAATAAATTCAGACATCGAATGATTGATTATTGCGAGATTAGAATAGGTTCCTTCTGCAACTTCTTGATCTAATTCTATATTTAATTGTCCTTCTTGATTTTGATTTTCGTCCATAACGTAACTAAAAAAGAAAGCCTCTAAAAATTAGAGGCTTTATTATGATTAAAAACTTTGTTCTATTTCATCTTTCGGCCCTACGATAATGTGATCATAAGTTCTCATACCAGTACCGGCAGGGATTTTCTTACCTACAATTACATTTTCTTTAAGACCTTCTAAGGCATCTACTTTACCGCTTACAGCCGCCTCATTCAATACTTTGGTTGTTTCCTGGAAGGAAGCCGCAGAAATGAACGACTTGGTTTGTAGTGATGCTCTTGTAATACCTTGAAGAACTTGCTCTGCAGTAGCAGGTTTTGCATCTCTTGCAGCAACTAGGTTTTTGTCATTTCTTCTCAATAGAGAATTTTCATCTCTTAATTGACGAGCAGAAATGATTTGACCGGCTTTAAGATTTTCAGAATCACCAGCATCTTCAACAACTTTCATTCCGTAGATTGCGTCGTTTTCTTCGATGAAATCATTCTTGTGAACTAATTGATTCTCCAAGAATAAAGTATCTCCAGAGTCAATAATTCTTACTTTTCTCATCATTTGACGTACAACAACTTCGAAGTGTTTGTCATTAATTTTCACACCTTGTAAACGATATACTTCTTGAATTTCATTTACTAAGTATTCTTGTACCGCAGATGGTCCTTTAATTCTCAAAATATCAGAAGGAGTTGTAGCTCCATCAGATAATGGCATACCCGCTTTAATAAAGTCATTCTCCTGTACTAAGATTTGGTTCGATAACTTCACTAAGTACTTCTTCAACTCTCCAGTCTTCGACTCTACGATGATTTCACGGTTACCTCTCTTGATTTTCCCAAAAGATACCACACCATCAATCTCAGAAACTACAGAAGGATTCGATGGGTTTCTTGCTTCGAATAATTCTGTTACTCTTGGTAAACCTCCAGTGATATCCCCTGCTTTTCCAGATTTTCTTGGAATCTTCACTAAGATTTTACCAGACGCTACTTTTTCACCGTCATCGACGATCAAATGAGCACCTACAGGTAAACTGTACGATCGTAAGGCATTTCCATCCTTATCTGCGATAATTAATGATGGTAAAATCTTTTTGTTCTTAGAATCAGTAATTACTTTTTCCTTAAATCCTGTTTGTTCATCGATTTCAACTGTATAGTTGATTCCTTGTTCTAGGTTATCAAATTGAACAGTACCAGCAAATTCAGAAACGATCACACCATTAAATGGATCCCACTGACAAATTACATCACCTTTCTTTATTGATTTTCTATCCTTATCAAAAAGGATAGATCCATAAGGGATGATACTTGTACTTTGTGTAATATCTGTTTTCTTGTCTTTAATTTTGATTTCTGCAGTTCTAGAGATTACGATATCCACTTCGTTTCCTTCGTTATCCTTTCCTTTAACGGTTCTTAAATCATCGATTTGAACTTTACCATCGAACTTAGAAATTAATTTATTTTCCTCAGAAATGTTTCCTGCCACACCACCTACGTGGAATGTTCTTAATGTTAACTGAGTACCAGGCTCACCGATTGACTGTGCAGCGATAACACCAACAGCTTCACCGATTTGAACATTCTTA
>JALQZD010000337.1 GCA_023258495.1 Polaribacter sp. | reverse complement strand
ATTTAACCACATGGCAGAAGAACACGGATTGTTGCTATTGCAAAGCCAAATGAAAGAAATCATTGACATCGTCTTAGAAATGCACAATGAAAACCCTGAAAAATGCACAGAGTCCATTGAAAAGCAGTACAAAGAGAAAGGCAATCAGTTAGATCAGGTGTATGGAGCAATCAAAGGACATAAAACATATCAACCACTATCAAAAATGGAAAGCCAGGGAATGAAATTTGCATTTTGGGCAATTAAATATGCAAAGGAGCAAGGCACAAAGTACATATACATTACAGAGTATGACAGTGTTCTCGGATTTACATACAAACTAACAGATGAGGAGTGTGAAAAGTTAGGAGCAGAATTAGTTTATGAAAACCCTGGAAACTGCATAATGGAGGATGAATAATATGAAACAAACATACGAGATAGAAAAAAGTGTTAATGGCTGGCAAAGAGTAATAATAACCTTCACTGTTGACCAAACACCGAGATGGTGGCAGTTTTGGGAGAAAAGGATTGATTCAAAAAAATTTCAATATTCTATATGGATGAAATCTAATGATGAATTGTATTTACATAAACCACACATAGAGGAAATATGAGTAAATTAAGACAAACGATAAAAGAGTACAATGAATTATGGGGTAACGATGCAGCGTCATTTCTTGATAAGCGTATAAATTTGATAAACAAAATGGATGGCTTGTATGAACCAAATGTGATAGAAATAGGAAATGTTAGTAATGACTATGGTGGAATAAGTGTATCCAAAGAAGGTGGTTGTTACTTTTGGGCTCTTCAAAATTGGGCGGGTAATTACTTACCAGAAGAAATAACACAAGAACTATATGAAGCACTAATAAAATTTGAGGAGGAAAGAAAATGAAAACACCAATGCAATTACATATTGAATGGCTTAAAGAACAATTACAAGGACTTTACGATGACAACCGTGTCGGAAGTTATACCGACGTATTCCGTGAAAAAATATTCCTTTCATCTATTAAACACGCGGAATCATTGCTTGAAAAGGAAAAGGAGCAACTTGAAAGGGCTTGGCAAGATGGCGCTGAAACTGCACAAAATGATGCAGCAAAAGAAATACGTAATAACTACACACCCAACAAACTATGAAAACACCAGTCAAAAAGCTATACGAAAAACTATGGGAAGCCGACAAGGATAAATTTACGTGGATGGCTATCCTGAATGATATGTTAATTGAGGAACAGACACACATAACACTTGCTTTTATAGAAGGTTCTATATCGTGGGGAACAGGCATAAGCCCTGAGCAGTATTACAACGAAACCTATGGTGACGACAAATGAGAATCTTCGTAATAAAAAGAAAGGGTGCTACTGTCTGGTACAACTTCTGCGATGCTACAATGGAATTATCAGATGGCAACCAGATCAACTGTGGCATATTCTTTCTTCGCAAAAAGGATGCACAAGCGTATTTAGATACGTGGGAAAACAAAGAATACTTTGAAGTGGTCGGAGCAACTATTGATGAACCCGATCAGGTCTAAAGGGGTCGAATTCGACCACTTTATATCAGGTAGGGAATACCGTCAGGCTATACGCTGACGCAATTAACATAAAAATCAGGCTATGACCTGACGCAATTAATGTAATATCTGGCACAATTTCCAAAAAGTGCCAAAAATTAGAAAAACTGGTAAATCTATGAAGGAGTATGCAACAGACTACAC
>JALQZD010000311.1 GCA_023258495.1 Polaribacter sp. | reverse complement strand
GGATTAACTGGAGTAGTTCCGACCTATGCCATCACACAGAAAATAGTAGAACAAATACTAGAACAATAAACTTACTGAACCTAGCTTATGTCAACACAAAAAAATCAAAAAGAGGAAGAGATAGATTTAGGGTCCTTATTCGCCATGATTGGTAGAGGGATATCCAATTTATTGAACTTCATTATCGGAATATTTAAAGAGATTTTCCACTTTTTAATTCTTTGTCTTTTATTCGTTAAAGAGCACATTGTCAAGTTATCTATCGCTACGATAATTGGCATTGCTGCAGGGTTCTTTGTCGAATTTAATGCTCCGGATAAGTATGTGTCGACCATGTTGGTTGAACCAAATTTTAAAAGTACCAGACAGTTGTATAACAATCTTGAATTTTACCATGGATTGATTCAACAACAGGATACAGCATCGCTGCAGAAGGTATTTAACTTGTCAAAAGAAGAAGCAGGTTCTTTGAAAAAATTTGAAATCACACCAATCAGAAAGGCAAATGATATTGTATCGTCATACAATGAATTAATTCTCGAGGTGGATACGTTGGCTATAAAAAGCTATTCATTTGAGGAGTTTGAAAATGCCTTTACCGATTATGACTATAAAGTACACAAGATTGAAGTTGAAGCAGAACAGAACAATGTGTTCCAAAAGCTGGATGAAGTGATTATTGGTTCAGTGATTGAAAATAAGTATTTCGAGCGTGTGAAGTCCATTATCAATCAGAATTTAAATCGGACCGATTCTCTATACCAGCAGAATTTAAGTCAGTTGGATTCTTTACGAATGGTGTATATGAATGTGTTGGTTGAGGAAGCTAAAAAGCAAACCAATGGAACCAATATAGATTTGGGTGGTAAAAAGGAAACTTCGAAGGAATTAGAGTTATTCGAAACGTACAGAAAATTAAACTATGACCTTCGAAAAATTGCCGAAGAACGATCGGAAAAGTATGAAGTGATTAATGTGATTTCTAATTTTCAACCTGTTGGTACAGAAATCAAAGGAATCACGAAGAATTTTGCCTTTTTATTGGGTTGTTTCGGATTTGGATTGATGACGTTAATACTGCTATTAGGAAAGCTAAATCAGTACTTAAATAACTATAAAAAGTAAAGTCTGATAAATAGGTATTTAAGTCTTTTTTCATAACTAATTTGCCATACAGTTTTGATCAAAAATTATTTAGAAAATATTGACCCGACTGTATTCAAAAACTACGGATACCTCCTTCTTATTCAAATTGCAAATTTTGTTCTGCCATTAATTGCATTACCATATTTGGTGATTACCCTGGATACCAATAAGTATGGATTGGTTATGATAGCCCAATCATTGGCTATTTTCCTGGGAATCCTTGTCGATTTTGGGTTCAATATCAGCGCCACACGAGAAGTTTCAATTTTACGAGAAGACAGGGAACAATTGTCTCAGTATTTTTCGAATATTTATACCATAAAGATCTTATTAATTGGAATTGCATTTTTAATCCTACTAGCACTCATTTCGGTAGTAAGTAAGTTTAATACCGATTCCAAAGTATATATGCTAAGTTTTGGTTTAGTGATCGGTCAGGCAATTTTCCCTACCTGGTTTTTTCAGGGAATTGAAAAAATGAAAGTCATTACGATAATTAATGTCATTGCAAAGGCATTTTTTACGGTGTCCATCTTCTTTTTTATTCTTAGTCCGGTAGATTA
>JALQZD010000033.1 GCA_023258495.1 Polaribacter sp. | reverse complement strand
CAAAGCGAAGAGAGGCCAACAAAGCGCCTTTAATTTCTTATTAAATTATTATTGGTCAGACATTTATAGCTATTTGTTGAAGCGTACCTTAAATGAAAATGAAGCGGAAGATATCGCTATTCAAACCTTTTCTAGGGGATTCGATAAAATAAACCTCTTCGACGATAAATACACCTTTAAAACCTGGTTAAACACGATTGCAAAAAACTTGCATGTAGATCTCGTTCGTAAAAAGAAAAATTCGAAATCTATCGATACGACCTACGAACAGGAAGATAAAATACATCAGGTAATGGATGATAATCCTTCTCCAGAAGATAAACTGATTAAGGAACAGAACTTAGCCAACTTACTTCGTGATATTAAAAAATTAAAACCCAAGTATCAGGAAGTAATTCAACTTCGATTTTTTCAGGAAATGTCTTATAAAGAGATTGCCACACAACTGGGCGAACCCATCAGCAATGTAAAAGTGAAGTTGCTTCGGGCAAAAAAATTATTATCTGAAATCATAACCAAATCGTAATGAAAAAATCCATTCTTCAAACCTTAGGACCCGGACTATTATTCGCTGGAGCTGCAATTGGAGTATCTCATTTGGTTCAATCGACAAAGGCAGGTGCCGAATTTGGCGCCGGATTGATTTGGGCATTGGTATTGGCTCATCTTTGTAAATATCCGTTTTTCAAATTTGGACCAAAATATTCTGCTGCTACCGGTGAAACACTGTTGGAGGGTTACCATAAACTGGGAAAAGGAGTCTTACTCGCTTTTTTCATCATGAGTTTCGCTACAATGTTTACGATTCAGGCTGCGGTTACTATTGTTACAGCGAGTTTGGCAGTCGAGGTTTTCGGACTTACAAGCGATGTCACAATGTGGTCATTAATCATCCTTACAATTAGCATTTTCATCTTAATTATTGGGCGATACAAATTGTTAGACAACTTGATGAAATACATCATTCTAACACTAACATTAAGTACAATTGCCGCAGTAGTTGTAGCTTTTACCAAAGCATCAGACGGATTGAATGTAACGCAAATCATCCCTTCCGGAACCATTGAAATCACATTTCTAATTGCCTTCTTAGGATGGATGCCTGCACCTTTAGATGTTTCTGTCTGGCATTCGATTTGGTCAATTGAAAAAGACAAAACAACACTCTTTAAAACTGAGGTAAACGATGCTGTATTTGACTTTAATATTGGATACTTGGGCACCTTATTTGTCGGAATTTGTTTTGTATTATTGGGAGCCTTGGTCATGTATGGGTCTGGTGAAATCTTCTCTGATAAAGGCGTTGTGTTTGCAAATCAACTCATCCAACTTTACACGAAGAATTTGGGGAGTTTTTCTGCCATTTTCATAGCTGTAGCTGCATTTACAACCATGTTTAGTACCACCATCACTGCATTAGATGCTTCACCACGAGCCATGGATATTTCATCTCGACTTTTATTCCATAAAGATTGGAAGAAAGGATACTGGTTTTGGATTATCTTTTTAGGAATCGGAACCTTAGTAATTTTGGCTTATTTCTCTGAAAATATGGGAAGTATGGTGAAAATAGCTACCATAATTTCATTTTTGACCACACCGCTTTATGCTATTTTAAATTATAAATTAATCACAAGTAAACACGTGCCAGAAGAACATAGACCCAATAAAATTATGCGTTGGGGTAGTATCGTAAGCATCGTGATTTTAATTGCATTCAGCATCTGGTTCATCTATTCTTTAAGTTGACGATTTCTTTGTAAATTTGCATCTCAAAATGAAATGAATGGCGACCGAAACTGTTATTTTACCAGAAAGACCGAAAAAACCGAAATGGCTTCGTGTTAAACTACCTATTGGTAAAAAATACACTGAATTAAGAGGATTAGTAGATAAGTATAAGTTAAATACAATTTGCACCAGTGGTAGTTGTCCTAATATGGGTGAATGCTGGGGAGAAGGAACAGCTACCTTCATGATTCTAGGTAACATTTGTACACGTTCTTGCGGATTCTGTGGCGTTAAAACTGGACGTCCAGAAACAGTAGAATGGGATGAACCTGAAAAAGTGGCTCGTTCTATTAAAATTATGGGTATCAAGCATGCTGTAATTACTTCTGTAGATCGTGATGACTTAAAAGATGGTGGATCCATCATCTGGGCAGAAACGGTAGAAGCCATCCGTAGAGCAAATCCAGACACAACTCTCGAGACTTTAATTCCTGATTTTCAAGGAAAAACAAATTTGATTGATCGAATTATTGAAGTACATCCAGAAGTGGTTTCTCACAATATGGAAACCGTAAGACGATTGACTCGAGAAGTTCGAATTCAAGCGAAATACGATAGAAGTTTAGGTGTTTTAAAATACCTAAAAGAAAAAGGAATGCGAACGAAATCTGGAATCATGCTTGGACTGGGAGAAACCGAAGCCGAAGTTATTGAAACCATGAAAGATTTACGCAATGTAGGATTGGATGTCATTACCATTGGACAATATTTGCAACCTACAAAAAATCATTTACCAGTAAAGGAATTTATCACTCCAGATCAGTTTAAGAAATACGAGGAAATCGGATTAGAAATGGGATTCATGTATGTAGAAAGTGGTTCATTGGTTCGTTCTTCTTATAAAGCACACAAACACGCGAGCTAGTCGTTAAAGTTTTGTGAAGATATTTTCATATTCAAATTTGGCACAGGAATTGAAATCTAGTTTACAATTACAAGTAATAATTGTTTTCATTGTGTAATTAATTTGAATTATTTGATTTACAAACCACCCAGTTGGGTGGTTTTTTTTTATCTTTAGTATTATGAAAAAACTTCTTTTCCTTTTATTGATTTTAAGCCTATCTATTCCTGCCCAAGAAATAAGTGTTTTAAAGGAGGTCGATTCAAAAAGATTAAAGGCAGATTTTGTAAAGAGCAATTACCAAATGAATATCATTCTGACCCATTTAAAGAATAATTATAAGGTTACTGCAGATAAATATGACATTATACAGGACGAGGAAATGGGAAATACGGAATGTGGTTTTACGGTCGACTTTGAAAAAAATATTAAATATACATTTAACAATTGCGGTGAGGCCTCCCCAGTTCGAGAGCGTATTGTTTTTCCTCCAGCCAAAATAGTGAACTTAAGGAAGTGGGTGGAGCAAATTTATGCTGCTTATCCTATGGATATTAAAAATATATGGTACCCAGATAAATACGGGGTTAGGAAATATGGTCCTGAGAACAAAGAGGAAGGTTGTTATTACACGATTTCACAATCAAAAGTAGATAGCATTATCGAAGTATGGTGTGGCTCCTGATTTAGTGATTATTCCGCTAAGAAACCATTACTGCGCATCCAATCGTCATTGTACATCTTTGCTACATAACGACTTCCGTGATCATGCAGTAACACTACCACAACATCATTCTTCGTGAATTGATCTTTTAACTGAAGTAATCCTTTTATTGCTGATCCTGCAGAATTTCCAGCAAATATTCCTTCTTCTTTAGCAAGCTTACGGGTATAAATTGCCCCATCCTTATCGGTTACTTTTGTGAATCCATCAATCAAAGAAAAATCAACATTTTCTGGCAGAATATCCTCTCCGATACCCTCTGTGATATAGGGATAAATTTCGTTATCATCAAAGATTCCTGTTTCATGATATTTCTTAAAAACAGATCCGTAAGTGTCAATTCCCCAAACTTTAATATCTGGATTTTGTTCTTTCAAATATTTAGCAGTTCCTGAAATTGTTCCGCCAGTGCCCACACCTACGACAAAGTGCGTGATTTTCCCTTCGGTTTGTCTCCAAATTTCTGGTCCAGTTTGCTCGTAGTGAGCCGTAGCGTTACTCGGATTGTCATATTGATTGACATACCAGGAATTCGGTGTTTCCTTCCCCAATCGCTTCGATACCGAATAATATGATCTCGGGTCATCCGGTTCAACCGCAGTCGGACAAACAATTACCTCTGCTCCTACTGCCTTAAGAATATCTACTTTTTCTTTGGATTGCTTATCGTTCGTAACGAAAATACATTTGTATCCTTTCACAATCGCTGCTAGCGCAAGTCCCATTCCTGTATTTCCAGAAGTCCCTTCAATAATTGTTCCGCCAGGTTTCAACCTGCCGTCTGCTTCCGCATCTTCAACCATTTTTAACGCCATGCGATCCTTTACTGAATTGCCTGGGTTAAATGATTCAACTTTTGCTAACACCAAAGCATCGATTTCGCTTACAATTTTGTTTAATCTCACTAAGGGAGTATTTCCAATTGTTTCTAATATATTCTTACAGTACTGCATGCCTTTATTTGAAAGCGCAAAGATAGCTGAATATTTGGCTATTTAAAGCCTAATATCCTATTGATTATGTAAAATTTTTAAGATAACTGGATTCATCAGAAGACTTCTATTAAGCAAATTTAATCGCTTTTTTAGGTTCTACTGTCGCAATGATATAAGAGGGAATAATCAGCATTAAAACACATAAAATCAAAGTACCAAGATTGAGTAAAAACCATTGAATAAAGGTGATATACACCGGCATTACATTTACATAATAGGTTTCAGGATTCAATTGGATAACTTCAAAGAAATATTGAATTCCTAAAATAGCAAGCCCAATTCCATTACCCCAAAGTAAACCTCTGATTATCAAATAAGAAGCGTTATACAAAAATATTTTTCGAATACTTACATTTGGACTTCCCATCGCCTTTAACATCCCAATAAATTGAACTTTTTCAAGAATCAAAACCAGCATTGCTGAGATCATATTTACTCCGGCAACGATGATCATCAAGGTAATTATAAACCATACATTATTATCAAAAAGTTGAATCCATTCAAATATCCCGGGATACGATTCAGCAATGGTTCTGCTATTGAGTGAAACACCTATTTCCTGATAAATTTGACTTCCTTTTTCTTGAAGATCATCGAAATCTTCTAATAAAACTTCAAAACCTCCAATTTGATCCTCTGTCCAATTATTTAGCCGCTGAACTTCACGAATATCTCCAATCATCATGGATTTATCAAATTCGGAAAACCCCGTATTATAAATCCCTGAAACGATGTATCTGCGATTGGATGGCAACTTACTAGTCTCCGATTTTACAAACGTCGAAAGAACCGTATCACCTACACTGAGTTGTAATCGATTCGATATGGTCTGCGATAAAAGGACTTCTCTATTTCTGTCTTGATTGAAATCTGGAACATCTCCGGCAATCAAATACTCCCGAAAAAAGGACCAGTCATAATCTGTAGAGACACCTTTAAAAATGATTCCTTCAAAATCAGTTTTCGTTCTTAAAATTCCTCCTTTAGCCGCAAATATCTGAACATTCTTAACCCCTTCTACTGAAGAAAATTCAGGATAAAATTTCTGAGTTTTTGAGATGGGTGACACTGAAACCTCAGAAGTATTAGTATCATAGTTTACAATTTGAATATGGCCTTTAAAACCAGCCATTTTATCGCGAATTTTATGTTGCAATCCAGTGCTCGTTGCCACTGCAATCAGCATAATCATGATACCCAAGGCGATAGCTGAAATCGCAATTTTTATTATTGGTCCTGAAACACTACTTTTATGGTTACGACCAGCGATTAATCGTTTCGCAATAAATAATTCGAAGTTCAAATAAAATGAATTTAAAGCCAATCAAAAGTACATATTTATTCCTTTTTGCCTGTCTGTTTTTTCAACTTCAATCTTGTGGTCAAAAAGATCAATCAGAATTTACTACTAAAATAATAACAGGAGCAGACCAATATGATAAATACGTACCGCTTTTAAGAAATAAAACTATTGCTGTTGTTGCGAATCAAACATCCGTAGTACATACTTTACAACGAAAAGAAGTGAAACCAAATGTTATGGGTTCGGAAATGGTCGCGATTCATTTGGTTGATTTCTTACAAAGCAAACGAATTAAAATTGATAAGGTTTTCGCACCAGAACATGGTTTTCGCGGAAAAGCAGATGCTGGTGAAATGGTAAAAGACGGTGTTGATTCAAAGACAGGAATTCCTATAATTTCATTGTATGGGAAAAACAAAAAACCAACTAAAGAACAGCTGAATCGTATTGATGTCATTGTATTTGACATTCAAGATGTAGGTGCTCGATTTTACACCTATATCTCTACCCTTCACTATGTAATGGAAGCCGCCGCTGAACAAAATATACCGGTAATAGTATTGGATAGACCGAATCCGAATGCACACTATATTGATGGTCCAGTTTTAGAAAAGCCACACAAAAGCTTTGTTGGAATGCACCCTGTACCAGTCGTTTACGGAATGACCATTGGGGAATATGGAAAAATGATTAATGGAGAACATTGGTTAGCGAATTACATTCAATGTGACCTCACCGTTATTCCCTTACAAAACTATTCTCATGATAGGCCTTATGATTTACCTGTAAAACCCTCTCCAAATTTACCGAATGCGAAAAGTATCAATTTATATCCTAGTTTGTGTTTTTTTGAGGGGACAAATGTTAGTGCAGGACGCGGTACGGAAATGCAATTTCAAATTTTCGGAAGCCCATATCTTAAACCTTCAAAGTTCTCTTTTACACCCCAACCCAATGAAGGAAGTAGATACCCAAAACACAAAAGTAAATTATGTTATGGGCAGGACTTAAGGAATCACCCGAGGTTAAGTAGATTACATCTCGAATGGCTTATTGAGTCGTACCAGCAAACCAACAGTCGTGGTTCTTTCTTCAACTCCTTCTTTACGAAACTTGCAGGAACAGAAGAATTAGCAGTTCAAATTTCAAAGGGAATTTCTGAAAAAGATATCCGGAAATCCTGGGAACCAGAATTGACTAACTTTAAAAAAATTAGAGAAAAGTACCTTATTTACAAGTAATTAAGAAGTTGGTAATTTCCTTTTCAACGCTTCAATTATATTGAAGGTTGCTGGGCATATTTCTGTGTTTTTAATAGTCAGATCTGAAATTTGAATAAACTTTCGCCTGTTCGTATG
>JALQZD010000177.1 GCA_023258495.1 Polaribacter sp. | reverse complement strand
ATCGCAGAAGTAAACAAGGTCACTTCGAAGAATACTTGTAAAGAAGAGGGTAACCCTAAGGCCAAGATTCGTTTAGAAAAGTTTACACTCACCCATCTTAAATTAAGGGCATTTAGGTATGGGTCATAGAATGAATCAAGGCGTAAGAAGATCACCAAAAGAATCACCATAACGATTCTGGAAATAAGGGTTCCTAAACCAGCTCCTATAACTCCCATCTCTGGGAAGCCAAACTTCCCAAAAATCAATAGATAATTGAATAATACATTAATCAGGTTTCCTATTAAAGAGGCGTACATTGGTATACGGGTCCTTGATAACCCATCACACAACTGTTTTAGCGCCTGAAAAATCATCATCGGAATTAGAGAGATCGCAACAATCCATAAAAAGGGTATAGCGAAAACAAGCACCTCTTTCGGTTGTCCCATTTTATTCATCAGGGGGCTGGCAGTGATAATGATAATCGTAAGTACTACTCCTACTACAGTGCATATCCATAACCCATGACGAAGTACCTTTCTTACCCCTAATATCTTTCCGTTTCCATCGGCTTCTGCAATCAGTGGAGTAATCGCTGTGGATAGACCTATTCCTAGTGACATGGCAATAAATAAGAAGCTATTTCCTAAAGAAACAGCAGCAAGTTCAGTAGGGCCTAATTGACCGACCATTATATTGTCGGCAAAAGCCACAAAAGTATGGCCAAGCATTCCTAAGATTACGGGAAAGGCTAGCTTGAAATTATAGGGAACCTCCTTAAGATATTTAGAAATCGCTGTCATTTGCGTTTGGCTTCTTCCCAGTATACATCCATCTCATCAAGAGTCATTTCTGATAATGACTTACCCTCTTCTCTTGCTCTTTGCTCCAAATATTGGAATCGGTAAATAAACTTTTTATTGGTACGTTCAAGGGCGTTTTCTGGATTAATTTTTAAGAATCGAGCATAATTGATCAGAGCAAAAAGAATATCTCCAAACTCTGATTCCATTCGATCTTTGTCCCCCTTGGTCACTTCTTCAGAAAACTCCTGTAGTTCTTCTCTAACCTTATCAAAAACTTGTTCTGGCTGTTCCCAATCAAAACCAATACCGGCAGCCTTTTCCTGAATTCTTTGAGCTTTCACAAGAGCAGGTAGACTTCTTGGTACTCCTTCTAGCACTGATTTTTTACCTTCTTTCAGTTTTAATTTTTCCCAGTTTCGTTTCACCTCAGCCTCATCAGCTACAGTAACATCTCCATAAATATGAGGATGTCTGTCTATTAGCTTATCACTAATAGCATCTGCGACTTTACCAATATTGAATAACCCTTTTTCATCACCAATTTTAGAATAAAAAGCAATGTGAAGAAGTAAATCTCCAAGTTCCTTTTTAACCTCCTCCATGTCGTCATCGATAATCGCATCGGCCAACTCATAGGTCTCTTCAATAGTGAGCGTTCTGAGGGTTTCCATGGTTTGCTTTTTATCCCATGGACACTGAGCCCTAAGATCATCCATAATTA
>JALQZD010000150.1 GCA_023258495.1 Polaribacter sp. | reverse complement strand
TACTCAAGAAGTGTAACAAAAGTTACCAACCAGTTGAAGGAATAATTTTAATATTACAAAATTTTAAATTTCAAATGAATATGAGTAAAGTTACAAAAGGATTCGAAACAAATTTCACAGGCTGGGCCTTTATTTTAGCTGCAATTTTATTGTGGGGTGGCTTGGTATTGTCTTCGCATCACATCGGTGAATATATCGTTGCCGATGACTTTAAAGAAATAGGAAAAGGGGTTTGGTATTGGATCTGGATGTATAGAATACACATTTTTGGATGGGTTGCTATGGGAATTTCAATGTTCTCTTTAGTTACATTGACGACAGGAAGACCATATAGAGTAGTTACCTTACCAGGTATTGGAATGGTTGTCGTTGGAACATTCGCTATAGCAATTGCCAATGCATTTTATTACAATTTTGGTGCATGGGGAGTTGGTAAAACTTTAGGAATGAATCCAATAGAACTTGAAATATTTATGAAAGATATATTAGCTACCAATCAATATGCAACATGTTTTTTGCGATTCGGTAGAATTTTCTCGGGGGTTGGTTTTGTTTTGTTAGGATATGGATTCATTAAATGGAATCTAGTAGCAAAATGGTTAGGATGGTTTACAGCTATTTTAGGATTCGTAGCTATGGGAATTATTCTGTCTATTCCAGACAACTTTGAAATTTACAAGCCAATTTTCCACGTAAAAGTGGTATGGCTTTTAGCAATGGGTATTAGTTTGCTTCGTTTTGGTATGAATTCACCAGGGGCAGTGGAGTAATTTAATTTATTTTAATGTTTTGGTTGATAAAAAGCCAGGCTTTTCAGTCTGGCTTTTTTATGTATAGGTAATTTCGATTTACATATTTCTTCTGTAC
Organism: Polaribacter sp.; assembly: GCA_023258495.1. GTDB lineage: Bacteria > Bacteroidota > Bacteroidia > Flavobacteriales > Flavobacteriaceae > Polaribacter. Next base: position 1,004 of record JALQZD010000150.1, on the reverse strand, counting down.
TGCCCACCAACTTCAAATAGGGAGGAAGTAATTTGTCCTAATGAACAAACCTTCGTGGCTTCCATCAGTTTTTCGAAGATATTTTCATTCTGAATAGCAGCTTCTTGTAACGCACTCAATTGCTCTTTCGTTTCTTTTGCTCTCGATGCATTTAAGTTTTCTTTCGTCTGAATCTGATATTGTTTTTCTTCCTCAGTCGCTCGAATAACTTCCGCAGGAAGAATTGTTGGAGATCCTTTCGAACTTAAGAAGGTATTCACCCCAATAATTGGAAATTCTCCAGTGTGTTTTAAAGTTTCGTAATACAAGCTTTCCTCCTGAATTTTAGAACGTTGATACATGGTCTCCATCGCTCCTAAAACGCCACCTCGTTCTGTAATTCTGTCGAACTCTTGCAATACAGCTTCTTCTACTAAGTCTGTTAATTCTTCAATAATAAATGAACCCTGAATCGGATTTTCATTCTTAGCTAATCCCAATTCTTTATTGATAATCAACTGAATTGCCATAGCTCGTCTTACTGATTCTTCCGTTGGTGTTGTAATTGCCTCGTCATAGGCATTCGTGTGCAATGAATTACAGTTATCGTAAATGGCATATAAAGCCTGTAATGTTGTTCGAATATCGTTAAAGTCAATCTCCTGAGCGTGTAATGATCTACCAGAAGTCTGGATATGATATTTCAGCATTTGAGCTCTAGGATTGGCTTCATATTTATATTTCAAAGCCTTTGCCCAAATCTTTCTGGCAACCCGACCTATCACAGCATATTCTGGATCAATTCCATTAGAGAAGAAAAATGATAAATTCGGTCCGAACTTATTAATATCCATTCCTCTAGATAAATAGTACTCCACATAAGTGAATCCATTGGCTAGTGTTAATGCCAATTGTGTGATTGGATTCGCTCCTGCTTCGGCAATATGATATCCAGAGATAGAAACGGAATAGAAATTTCGGACCTGATGATCAATGAAATACTCCTGAACATCTCCCATTAATCG
>JALQZD010000149.1 GCA_023258495.1 Polaribacter sp. | reverse complement strand
GTTCAGATCTAAGTTTTGAACAACTGACGGAAGGAGTCCTGCGAGATAGCTAGCAATGGCAAAGGTCAGAAACCATAAACCAATCATGAAAGATTGAATTTTTTTTGGCGCCACTTTGGTTACCATTGATAAGCTGGTTGGAGAGAGACACAATTCACCTAGTGTGTGAAAAAAGTAAATTAGGACAATCCATGTGAAATGAATGTTTTTCATATCTTGAATGAGTGTCAAAATTATGAATCCTAAACTCATCAATAACAGTCCAAGAGCCATCTTTTCTGGTGTTTCAGTTCTAAATCTTGAATCTATACGAAACCAAATTTTAGCAACAACCGTACCTAAACAAATAATGATCAGTGGATTAATGGCAAGAAAGAATGTGGTTGGTATGGTGAAATTAAAAAAACTTTTATCTACTTTTGAATCTGTAAAAAGTGTCAGTGACCCACCGGCTTGCTCGAAACCGATCCAAAAAATGACTGAGAACAAACCAAGGATAAAAATATAGTATATTTTTTTTAAATCTTTTCTATTAAACGGAAAGGATGATCGATTAATAAAAAATAATATAACCGTGAGAATAATTAAAAGAACTAACCATATTGGCGAATAGATGATAAAACAAATTAAAGCCACATTTATGAATAAAAAGATTTTAATTTTTGAATAATTAATTTGTGTTTTTAAAATATCAATTTGGTTAATTTTTAAGCAAAATACGATTAAGCCAAGAAGCATTCCAAAAGCAGCCATTAAAAAGCCTAAATGCCAGCTGTAAAATTCACCTATAAAACCAATTATTAGTGGGGCTAAGAAAGCTCCGATATTAATTCCGATATAGAAATAACTAAATCCCTCATCTCTTAATTTTTCTGGTTTTGATTCGTATAGGTTACCTAGCATGCTTGAAATGTTAGGCTTAAAGAAACCATTCCCAGCAACTAAGAAGCCCAAACCAATGAAGAATAAGGATTCAAATGCAAGCAGGGCATGTCCGATCATCATCAAGATACCACCAATCAAAATAGCATTAACATTATTAATATATTTATCGGCAAGATAGCCACCCAGAAGTGGTGTTAAATAGACTAATCCGGTATAGATGCCATAAATATGGAGGGCTTCGGTATCCGGATAAGCCATTGCATTGACTAAGTATAGAACCAGAAGGGCTCGCATCCCATAAAAACTAAATCTCTCCCACATTTCAGTGAAAAAAAGTGTGCGAAGTAATTTTGGGTGCTTCATGATGTTATTGAAGGAGGGTTAACAGATCATTCTCAAGGTTTTTTGGCTCAAACTGTGAGTCGTTACTGATTTTGAAATCAAAATGATCCTCAACACGCTCGCCCATGGTCGTAATTTTGGCATTAGACAGGCTAATGTTGTATTTTTTTAGTAGAGAGGCAACGGATAATAATAACGCTTTACGATTGGCCGTTTTGATCTGCAAGTGAAATAGCCCATCGTCATTTATTAGCTCAATAAAATCCTCAATTTGATGGAAGCTGGCCTGCCTTGATTTTTTCATTAGGTTGTTAGTAGTATTAAAGTTATTCTTGCTAACATCCTGATCAATTTCATACGTGAGATTTTCTTCAATATACTTAAAAAAGTCCTTGAACCTCAATGAACTTTCATCTTCATAGGTAACATTAAAGATATTTAGCGCATAGCTATGGTTTGTTGTAAAAATTTTAGCTTGACTGATTTCGCATGATATTTCATTGAAAAAATGGCAAGTTTTGTAAAAAATATCATTTTTATCTTTTGTGTAAATCAACACCTCAATACCTTGCCCACCTTTTTGATGCCTTACTCTGGTAATTGTTTTTTGTGTGTTCGCGTGTGAGAGAAGAAGCCGTGTGTGCCATGATATTTCTGGTGCTTCAAACTTGGTAAAGTATTCAGAACCCATTAGCGACCAGTTTTTTTGATACATGTGTGGTTCAATTGAATATTTAATTAAATTATTTTTAATTTGCTTCACTCTTTGCTCAATAAATTGCTCATTAGTGAGTTTGTTTTGAAGGTATTTTGTTGTTGTCTGATGAAGGCCGTTAATTAGAACTGATTTCCATTGATTCCATACCTTGTGGCTTGTGCCTCGAATATCTGCTGTAGTTAACAGGTAT
>JALQZD010000013.1 GCA_023258495.1 Polaribacter sp. | reverse complement strand
CAAGGGGCTTATAATTTGAAGAGCTGCAACCCCAATCGCGATCCATAAAAATGCAAAATTCGACGTGTAGAAAGTTAACCCCACACTGATTAGATATAATACACCTACTATTGCATCATGTGCTCTTACTTTTAAAATGTTTTTTTCCATGGTTTAGTTTTTTATTAGTTAACCTGCAAAGATGTATGCACAGCCTTTGTTTTGAGCACGACCCAATGCCCATACCCCCGATGGGACGAGCTTGATGCCTGGTAAAATACCATTCACCATTTCCTGATAAACTTCATCAGGATCTAGATTCATTTTTGATGCGATTGCTGAGCCATAAACTTTGGTGGCTAAATCACAAACGCAGAAGAGAGATCCTCTTTTTTGAAGATCTTTTATTCCTTGGATAGGAGGTAAAGGCATATCCCCTTCTTGTGGTTCATAAACGGTATTCCTTAGAGAAGGTTTCCCGGTCTTGTTATCATTAAATGAAACGAGCTCACCGAGTTTAAATTTTTCCCATATCGCAGAGTTGAAAGCAAAAACAATTCCTGAATGACGTAATACTGTCATTGCGGTCATTTCGCTGTCACTTACACCTACAGAGTTATTAGATTGCAAAAAGGCCCAATTCCAAACAATAGGCAAGGTATTGTGTGGTTGACTTCCATCATAAACCACTCGATGCTCACCTTTAATATTATTGAACCATTCTGTGAGTTCTTCTTTGTTGATTGGCGCACCAGCTTGAACCTCTTTCAGATTTTCAAAGTCACTAAGAAAGTTGGGAAAAGCTGTGGCTCCCACCCCTAAGGCAAGGGTTGAAAAGAAATTTCTTCTGTCTATTTTCATAATTCTATATTTAATCTTTAATAGGAGCTACTTTGAACCTCATGGTCTTAGCTACAAAATCAACCTCACCGCTAACTATATTAAAAACCCCATTGGTCGCATCGTTGTCTAAGGAGTACATTTTAAAAACTTTACCTTCTTTCTTCCACAGACCTTGAAGTGATCCGTTAACCACTTTCTCACCAACTTGGGTCCATGCGAATCCGGTAAATTCTCCTTGACCTTCAGCATCGAAATAGTTAGTGAAAGAGTAAGACAAATAAGCTTTCCCATAAGGGCCAGCGTCTCCTGATGCCGCGATTTGCCAATTTTTTCCGTCAGTTGTCATCGCTGAGTCAATAACAAAATCTGCATTAAAAGTTTCCCCCCAAGTAATGTCTTGGGCGAAGGTTAATCCGCAACTCATTACGAATAAAAAAAAGATGTTTTTCATTTTAATTGGATTTAGGTTTATCTCTAATATAAGTTGTATTTTGCAATAAACAACCATATATCATGAAGAAAATTTATGCCACCTTACTATGCACCTTCGCACTAATTAGTTGCGATTTTGCTTCTAGCGATGATCAAACAGTTACCGAAGAAGAAGTAATGAACGTTTTTAATGACATGTTCTATGCACTCGACAACGACCTTGATAGTTATGCGAATTATGTAACTGATGATTTTTTAATCTATGAGATTGGAAGAACGTTTGATCT
>JALQZD010000373.1 GCA_023258495.1 Polaribacter sp. | reverse complement strand
GATGTGTTTTAAAAATTTGGCCTTCCCTTCTCTCGAAGTGAGGGTAAGCTTTAACTTTTTATCAAAAAGGTATTCTCATCACTGTGAGAAAGTAGGTTTTTGATTAAAAGTCGTTTATTAATCATTTATGGAACTTTATGTCCTTGACTGGCTACAAGTAAACTGAACCAATCTTCGAGTTCTAAGGTTAACTGAGCAGCCTGTTTTGCATTTCGCATTCGATCTTTATTCGTCGTTCCGATAACCGGAGCTACTTTTGAAGGATGTTTAAAAATCCAGGCCAGTAGAATGGTATCTTCGGATACCTCGTACTTTTCAGACAACTTTTGAAGTATCTTTTTAATCCGTAACGTTTGTGCATTGGTATCTCTGAAATAACTGCCTAGCGGACTCCAGGCCATAGGCTTGATTCCTTTAACAATCATCTGATCCAAACTTCCATTATGCATCGCTGAGTGCTGCGTTAAAGAAAACTCCACCTGATTCGCCTGAACATCAACTTTTGAATCAATCAATTCAACCTGAGAGGGTGTGAAATTCGAAACTCCAAAATTTAAAATTTTACCATCAAGTTTAAGTCTCTGAATAGCTTCCAAAATTTCATCAGAGTGCATTAGGGGGCTTGGTCTATGCAATAAAAACAAATCGATGTAATTTGTCTTTAAATTTTTTAAAGATTGTTCTGCACTCCAAATGATATAGTCTTTGGAATAATTGTAATGCTTCACCTGATTGTCTCGCGTTTCACCTACATATTGAATGCCACATTTAGTGATCAATTGTATAGATTCTCTCTTGATTCCACTTTTTGACAAAGCTTTTCCAAATCGTCCTTCGGTAGTATAATCACCATAGATATCGGCATGATCGAAGGTAGATAAACCTTCATCCATGCAGAAATTTAAAAGGTCAATTAATTCTTCAGTTGAATAGTCTTTACCCCATTTCGCCCAAGACATACAACCAATTATTATTTCAGAATTTAATTTCATAAGTTTTTGTTGATTAATGTTGCACTCGCCTGTGCAGTTGGATACACAATTAAATCTTCAATATTTACATGATACGGTCTTGTAACCACAAAGTGAATAATATCTGCAATATCTTCTGCCTGCAGTGCCTTATATCCTTGATAAACCGTTTTGGCACGTTCGGTATCTCCCTTAAACCGAACATCGGAAAATTCGGTTTCCACCAAACCTGGGTGAATTCCCGCTACACGAATTTTATAGGCATTTAAATCCATTCGCATCGACTTATTAATCGCATCAACAGCAGATTTAGAAGCACAGTATACATTTCCATTTGTATAGACCTCTTTTCCTGCTATAGAACCGATATTCACAATGAATCCGTCATTACGATCAATCATTTGTGGAATGATTGCCTTCGACACATATAGTAATCCTTTCACATTAATATCTAGCATCGCTTCCCAGTCCTCAATACTTCCGTCCTGAATAGTTGCCAATCCATGAGCATTTCCAGCGTTATTAATCAGAATGTCAATTTGAGAAAATGCTTCCGGGAGTGAATCAATTGCTTTAAATACAGCTTCTCGATTGGCAACATCAAATTGAAGGGTATGTACATCGGTTAAAGTACCTAGTTCTTCCTGTAGCTCCCTTAATCGTTCGGCTCGGCGACCACAAAGGATCAATCGAATGTTATTTCGGGCGAATCGTTCTGCTGTAGCTTTCCCAATCCCAGAGGTTGCTCCAGTTATAAGTGCAGTTAATTTCATAACTCTTGAATTATGCTTAAAGGTAAAAAAGATTCGTGAGACCCAATAAAAA
>JALQZD010000289.1 GCA_023258495.1 Polaribacter sp. | reverse complement strand
ATTCCGGTCGGGTTACCCTCTCTAAAAACCAAATCACAAAACCATTGAATCTCTTCATTGATACGATTTGCAGTCTCTAAATCACCAGATAAAGCGGTACGTATTCCTTTGCCAAAAAGTTTAGGAATCGCTTGCCCTATAACTGATATCACCCCTACAGCACCTAAAGCAATGGCAGGAATAGTGGTACAATCATCCCCTGAAATGATCTGAAAATCATTCGGCAACTCTTGTTTTAATGCCGTTATCGTGGGTAAATCCCCACTAGCCTCTTTGATCCCAATGATATGGGGGTGAGCATCGTTTAAACGTTTTACGGTGCTTACTGCTAAAGAAACACCCGTTCTCCCAGGCACATTATACAAAAGAATTGGCAAGGAGGTGTTTGATGCTAATGCCGAGAAATGCTGAAACATGCCCTCTTGGGAGGGTTTGGTGTAGTAAGGACAGACTGAAAGAATCCCCGCTACTCCCTCAAAATCAAAGACATCTAACTGTGCAACGAGCGATCGCGTGTCATTCGAACCTAAACCTAATACAATGGGGACTCTATTTTGATTTACCTCTTTAACACATTCAAGAACGGCGATTTTTTCGTCCGTTGAAAGCGTGGCTGTTTCGGCAGTTGTTCCCAAGACTACCAAATAGTCTACTTTTTGGTTGATTTGAAAATTTACTAATCCCTCAAGAGCAATAAAATCAATAGCTCCGGAGTTGTTGAACGGAGTAACTAAAGCAACACCAAGACCACCAAATTGTATCATTGACTAAATTATTGGATTGTAAAAATACTTCATCGATCAACGCCAACGCAATTGATTTGTTAGAAAGTCTACTTGATTAACTAAATAAAAACATCGTGTTACAATTATAACATTTCGAGGAAATCCGACTCTGAAAGAATCGGAACTCCCAAAGATGCGGCCTTTTGAAGTTTTGACGGTCCCATGTTTTCACCAGCAATTACATAATCAGTCTTTGAAGAAATACTGCTCTGATTCACAGCGCCCAAGCGTTCTAATTTTGATTTTAACTCCTCCCGACTAAAAGAACTAAAAACACCAGAAACCACCACTTTCTTATCCGTAAAAACAGATTGTGTTTGAATAGACGTATCTATCACTTTTTCAAGCTGTAATCCTGCGCTTCTAAGTCTGTCCACTAGAGCGATATTTTTTTCATTAGTCCTAAAGGCAATTACACTCTCAGCAATTTTCAAACCAATATCTGGGATCTTACTTAACGCTTCTAAATCTGCTGAAAAGAGTTTTTCTATCGTCGGAAACGATTTCACCAGCTTCTTCGCTACGGTTTCTCCAACCATTCGAATACCTAGACCAAATAGTACTTTCTCAAAGGGTTTTGATTTGCTTTTTTCAACACCCTCAAGTAAGTTTCGAACTGAAGTATCCGCCATTCGATCTAGAGTAATCAACCGGTTATATTCTAATTGGTATAAATCAGCTATATCTGCAATTACCCCTTCATTGAAGAGCTGAGCAATGGTCTCATCTCCGATCCCATCAATATCCATTGCCTTACGCGAGGCAAAGTGCTGAATTCGCCCAATAACCTGTGGAGCACAACCGGTATGATTCAGGCAATAGTAAGCCGCCTCACCTTCTGGCCTTTCGAGAATACTACCACATTCTGGACATGCTTTTGTAAAAGAAACTTTTGCGCTATTCCCTTTACGTAATTCTTTCTTTACCCCTGTAATCTTAGGAATAATTTCACCTCCCTTTTCAACCGTTACCGTGTCTCCGTAATACAAATCCAACTTTTCAATTTGATCCGCATTATGTAAGGAGGCGCGTTTAACAATCGTACCTCCGAGAAGTACAGGAGTCAGATTAGCAACAGGGGTTACTGCACCTGTTCTTCCTACCTGAAAATCAACAGAATTCAACTCTGTCATTACTTCTTCTGCCTGAAACTTGTAGGCAATCGCCCAACGTGGAGACTTGGCTGTAAAACCCAATTTTTGTTGTAAGTCGATGCGATCAAGCTTTATAACAATACCGTCAATTTCATAATCTAACTCCTTACGTTTTTCTCGCGCGCCAATGCGCCAACGAGTGGAATCATACCCTCGGCCAGCGCCTCGCGCTGTTTCCAATCACCAAAGTAATCGTCGGGGCGTTTGCGTTTTCTACTCTCTGCCATGTGTGGTCCTGTATTAGCTGTCAGTCTGTCT
>JALQZD010000271.1 GCA_023258495.1 Polaribacter sp. | reverse complement strand
TCACGTTTCGAACGACCACCGTACCAATAGGTTACTTTTCTACCGGTTTCTAGGGTTTTGAATAAGTGATATAAATGCGAACGCATTGGTGCCATACCTGCTCCACCTCCTACATATAACATCTCTGCTTCAGACTCATTAATGAAGAACTCACCGTAAGGTCCCGAAATGGTTACTTTATCTCCTGGCTTCTGAGCAAAAATATACGACGATGCAACTCCCGGATTAACTTCCATCCACTGATTCTTAGAACGATCCCATGGCGGAGTAGCAATACGTACATTCAACATAATATCTCTTCCTTCTGCTGGGTAAGAAGCCATAGAATACGCACGTTCTACCACTTCATCATTCTTCATAACCAATGGCCACAGTCCGAATTTATCCCACTCTGTCTGGAATTTATCTGGAGTTTCGTGCTCCTCTGGATGCGCTGTAATATCAATATCAGAATATTTGATTTCACATGGTGGAATCTCAATCTGAATATATCCTCCAGCCTTGTAATTCATATCCTCAGGAATACGAACCACAAACTCTTTAATGAAGGATGCTACGTTGTAGTTACGTACAACTTCTGCTTCCCATTTTTTAATTCCGAATACCTCTTCTGGAATCGAGATATTCATGTCTTGTTTCACCTTCACCTGACACGCCAATCGTGCTCCAGACTTTAGCTCTTTTCTGGTAAAGTGAGGTGTTTCTGTTGGAAGTGCTTCACCACCTCCTTCTAAAACGTGACACTCACACTGGATGCAAGATCCACCTCCACCACATGCTGATGGTAAGAAGATTTTTTCGTTACCAAGTGTCGTTAATAAGGTGCTTCCTGAAGCTACTTCAATTTCCTTTTCACCATTAATTGTAATGGTTACCGGACCAGAAGGTGATAATTTTTGTTTTACAAACAACAACAGCGCAACTAACACCAAAGTAATTAGTAAGAAAGCCGCAACTGTAGCAATAATAGTTCCTGTTGTTCCTGCCGCTAATATCATATTATTGATTTGTATTTGTGTTTTCTGCTACGATTTCTGCTGTCGTTTCCGTAGCTTTTTCCTTTTCTACTTTCGCCTCTACCTTAGGAGCTTCTTCTTTCTTCTCATCACCTCCAGTCAACATCCCACCGAAACTCATGAATCCGATCGCCATTAACCCTGTAATGATAAAGGTAATTCCCAAACCTCTTAAAGCAGGAGGAACCGCTGAGTAACGAATTTTCTCGCGAATTGCAGCAATCGCAAGAATCGCTAAAAACCATCCAATTCCAGAACCAACTCCGTAGGTTAAGGCCAAACCTAAACTTGGAATTTCTCTAGATTGCATAAATAAACTTCCACCTAAAATCGCACAGTTTACGGCAATAAGTGGTAAGAAGATTCCCAATGAATTGTATAGTGCCGGAGAGAATTTCTCAACGATAATTTCTACCAATTGTACCATGGTTGCAATCGTTGCAATAAACATGATAAAGGATAAGAAACTTAAATCGTAAGCAGCAAACTCTTCCCCTAACCATACTAAGGCGCCTTCTTTTAAAATATATTGATCTAACAACCAGTTTAAAGGTACTGTAACGGCTAATACGAAAATTACTGCCGCTCCTAAACCAACTGCTGTTGATACTTTCTTTGATACTGCCAGGTAAGAACACATTCCTAAGAATGTTGCGAATACCATGTTATCGATAAATATTGATTTAAAAAATAATTCTACGTGTTCCATGATATTTACGCTTCTTCAATTAATGCTTTATTTCTTGATCTCTGCACCCAGATAATGATTCCAACCACGATTAATGCCATTGGAGATAATAACATAAATCCGTTATTCTCATATCCGATAGCATACAATCCTGTTTTCTCAATAGGATCTCCTAATACTTGGAATCCTAATAAAGTTCCAGATCCTAATAATTCTCTAAAGAATCCAACAACGATCAAGATGGCCGCATATCCCAATGAGTTTCCAATACCATCTAAGAATGATCTCCATGGTCCGTTTCCTAGGGCAAAGGCTTCAAATCGACCCATAATGATACAATTGGTAATAATCAGACCAACGAATACCGATAGGGTTTTACTGAGTTCGTATGCAAAGGCTTTCAATACCAAATCAACAATAATTACTAAGGTTGCTACAACAATTAGCTGAACGATGATTCGAATTTTAGACGGAATGATGTTTCTCATTAATGAGATCACCACGTTTCCAACTCCTAAAACGAATAGTACCGAAATAGACATTACGATTGACGCCTTTAATTCAGCAGTAATTGCCAAAGCAGAACAGATTCCTAAAACCTGAATGGTAATCGGGTTGTTATCTGCTAACGGATCTAAAATTAAAGCTGCATCTTTTTTTGATAATATTCCCATAGCTTAATTCTTTAATGATTTAAAGTAAGGTACATACAATTGTAAATCTGATTTGATCATTGCAGATACACCATCACCTGTGATCGTCGCTCCGGCAATTGCATCAACCTCATA
>JALQZD010000377.1 GCA_023258495.1 Polaribacter sp. | reverse complement strand
CCTTTTTCCAAATAGTGAAAAATGCACAAAACGTTTCGGATTCAATTTCATTTCTCTCAGCAATTCTTCTAATTCTTTTGAAGCATTGGTAAGGCTATTATACATTTCATCATCATTTATCATTTTACCAAATGTTCCTTTACCTTCTTCAATGTTTTCAAGCATTGCATTTAAGGAATTCAACGTGTTTTCGGTTTTTCGAATCACTTCTCCTAATCTTGCATTTGCCAGTGTATCGGTGACTTTAGAAAGATCTCCAGAAATTTTGTTCGCATTTGCCAAAGTGCTTCTGATATCTACACTGCTCGAATCTAGTAATGAGTTTACATTTGTTAAAGTTCCCCTTACATCATTTATGGTTGCTTCCAATCCGATAATAGATTGTTGAATGCTTTTAGAAGTTCGCTCATCCAAAATATTATTAATTTTGGTGAATAAGGTATCCGAATCAACCAAAACTCGTTCTAGTTTTTGCTGAATTGGATTTAAACGTTCCCCAATTGAGGTAAACAAGCCAGATTCCATTTCACCTCTTAAATAATCTCCCGAAACCGCTAAATCCCCTTCGTAATTCGGGATAATCGCTAAGTTTGAATTGGCTAATGGATTGGGAGAAGAAATTTTAACGATACTATTTCTGGTGAATTCGAAGTCATTATCTACCAAAAATTCGACAACAAGTTCGCCCCTTTTTTCTGGTTTTGGGTTGAAGTATATATCTTTAACCTTACCCACATTTAAGCCATTTATAGTAACAAGACTTGAGGTTGTTAAACCGCCAACATTCTTATATTCTACTTTAAAAATTCGTGTATTTGGTTGGAAGATATCTTGTCCTTTCATGAAGTTAAAACCCCAAAAAAAAGTGACAATAATGATAATGGAAATTATTCCGGTTTTTAATTCTTTAGACATTGCAACAAAATTAACAATAATATTACTAATTATTTCTCAAGATTTGGGGATTAATTACAGTAATTTTCGAGCCTCTTTCACCGAAATTTTCTTACCGTTTTTTAAAGCGACAACAAAAGCACTTTTATATCCTTTTTGCCGAGCTATCTTTAATTTTTTTTGAACAGATTGATAATCTTTAGAATGACCGTAGTAGTATTTGTAATATCCTCCAATCTTAACCCTCTCTATATTTTTAAGCCCTTTAAAATTGTAGGATTTGGTTTCAATTTTAGATTTACCTGATGAAATTTGAATCTTAAAAACCAATGAATCTTCTTGTAGAGTTTCTTCGATTGCAATTTCCGAATCATCGATTGTATTTAATTTTAAATTATTGACATATTTAATTAATGCCGTGGCAATCGCCTTTCCCATCTGAGATTGACCAGTTTTTGAATTTAGGTATCTCCCTTCTTTTTTATTGGTTAAAAAGCCCAATTCAACCAAAACACTCGGCATTATGGTCTCTCTCAAAACTTGGAAATTATCCTGTTTTACTTTGCGGTCATTACGTTTCAACTTCTTGGCAAAATTAAATTGTACCAAACTTGCAATCTCTAAACTTTTATCTAGGTTTTCCTCTTGCAATAACGATAGTCCAATAACTGATTCTGCTGAATTTGGATCAAATCCTTTGTACCGCTCTTTGTAATTATCTTCCATAAAAACCACAGCATTTTCACGCTTTGCGATTTCTAGATTTTGCTTATTACCTCGCAATCCTAAAACAAATGTTCCGGCACCATAAGCGTTAGAAGTATGTGAGTCACAATGGATTGATACAAATACATCAGCCTTTGCTTCATTCGCAATATCTCCACGTTTCCATAAATCAATAAAAACATCGGTTTTACGGGTATAAATAACTTTCATATCCTTTCGTTTAGCAAGCTCAGCACCCACAACTTTAGCTACTTTTAAGGCTATATTTTTCTCCTTGTATCCATTTCCAAGATTACCAGGATCTTTTCCACCGTGACCAGCATCGATCACAACTACATATTTTTTTTGAGCATTCACTGTTTTGATTCCGCTATAAAAACAAAGAATTAATGTTATAGAAACTGTGTAAAAAAGTAGGTTTTTTGGGATGGATTTAAGAATCATCAGTAATAAAATTTATTTATCTTGCCCTCTTAATTAAGCGGTTCAAATATTGCGCCATAATTATCTTATTGTACAAAAATAGCATTTCTACTATTGCAAGCAAACTGGTCATATATTCTTTTATTTTTCAGTCTTTTGGCTTTTCAAAATGTCCATTCTCAAGATATTAAGCCAAAGCGTAAAACCGTCGTGCCCATTGTAAAAAAGGATACCTTAAAAAAGCCAGTTACAGTGAAACCCGTCTTTCAAAAAAAGGATTCACTCTTGGCGAAGTCAAAAGACTCAACAGTGGTGGACTCTATAAAGCCTAAAGAAAAAATTGAAGACATCATCACTCACATCGCGAAAGACTTCACGATTCAAGATGCTAAAAATCAGCGAGTAACACTATACAATGAAGCTCAAATCTTGTACACAGACATCGATTTAAAAGCTGGGGAAATTATTGTTGATTACAAGAAAAACATCTTATTTGCCAAAGGTCTGACAGATAGTACAGGATATACCCAACGTCCAGTTTTTGTTCAAGGAAACCAAGAATCAGTTCAAGATTCAATGATTTACAATTTCAAATCTAAAAAGGCTATTATCTACGGATTAAAGACAATTCAGGGTGAAATGTACACTTACGGAAACAAAACAAAACGTGTAAATGATTCTACTGTTTTTGTGCGAAAAATACGATTTACAACTTCTGATAAGGAGAAAAACCCAGATTACTATATTGCTACAGATAAAGCCAAAATTGTACCGGGAAAAAAGATTATTGTAGGAGGTTCTCAATTATATATTGCTGATGTTCCTACTCCCATTTATCTCCCGTTCGCCTATTTCCCAATGACGGAAACGAGCATGTCCGGATTTTTAATTCCACAGTTTGATACGGGAAGCAGTGACCGTGGAATCGGATTCCAAAGCGGAGGCTATTACTTTGCCATTAATGATTATGTTGATTTATCCGTTTTGGGTGATGCGTATTCGAACGGTAGCTGGGGTATGCGTATTTCTTCAAACTACCAGAAACGGTATCGCTTTGGAGGTATTTTTAGCTTTAATTACGAAAGTAACATCAATGGAATCCGAGGATTTAGCGATTACTCCAAATCGAGTAATTACAACATTCGATGGTCTCATAGTCAGGATGCTAAGGCAAATCCAAATTCAAGATTTTCGGCTTCAGTAAACTTAGGAAGTAGTCGATTCTTCAGACAATCACAGAATCAATTTAATGTTGCACAAACACAAAACAATATTTTTAGTTCATCAATAAATTATGACAAAACATTCGTAGGAACTCCTTTTAATATGTCGGTAACGGCTACTCATCAGCAGAACTCAAATACGGAAAGCATTACCATGACACTGCCATCGGTAACACTGAATATGAACCGTATTTTCCCATTTGCTGGAAAAGGTGGAATCAAAAAAACTCCAATCCAGAAGTTGGGTTTCAATTACAACTTACAAGGTCAGTATTTAATCAACACAACAGATGACGAGTTTTTCAAACCTAGAATGTTTGAAACGGCAAGAGCAGGAATGCAGCATAGAACTTCTACCAATACGAATATTCGTATCATGAAGTATTTTACCTTATCTCCGAATACCAATTACAAAGAAATATGGCATTTTGATTATATCCGGAAAAATTATGATGCAACAGAGAACGTTGTAGTTACTGATACCCTAAGAGGCTTTAAGAGTTATCGAGAATACAATTTTGGTATGAGTCTTTCTACCAATATCTATGGAACATTCAATTTCAAAAAAGGTCGCCTAAAGGCCATTCGTCATACATTCAGACCAAGTATTTCCTATTCGTATCGACCGGACTTTAGAGATCAGCATTTACAATATGTACAACAAAGTGCCGACCCTAATGATTTGCAACCCTATACGGTTTTTGATCAGGGAATTTATGGCGGACCATCTGGAGGGATCAGTAATTCTATTGGTATTACCTTGAACAACGTATTGGAAGCTAAAGTGGCTCCAAAGGACCCTGACAGCGATGAGGAAGATGAAAAAATTATGTTATTGAATAATCTGAACTTTAGTACCTCCTATAATATAGCAGCCGATAGTTTACGATGGTCTCCATTAAGTTTTTCGGCAGGAACACGCTTATTGAAAGATAAGTTAGCCATCAACTTCAACGGTAGTTTAGATCCATATCAGGTAAATGAAAACGGCATTCGAATTAACCAATTTAATCCTGGGTTATTCCGATTAACAAATGCCAATTTAACCGCGAATATCTCTTTACGAAGTACAGACTTCGAGAAGGATAAGGAAAATAAAGAGGAAAATAATCGTGGAAATGGGGCTAATAATCCACCAGATACCATGGGAGCCAATATCGACCCAACCAATAGATTTGGCCGAAAAAATAACAACACAAATAGCGGGGGAACAAAAAAAGCTGAATTGTACAAGTCCAAAATACCCTGGACATTGAACTTAATTTATGCCGCCACGTATTCAAATAATGGCGTCCAGCCTGGAGCAGTTCGAGTTCATACCTTAGGATTTAGTGGGGATCTAGAGTTAACTCCTAAATGGAGAATTGGGTATTCCTCTGGTTATGATATTAAAAATGGAGCATTTTCATTCACAAGATTAAATTTCACCAGGGACCTGGATAGTTGGCAATTCAATTTTAACTGGGTGCCATTTGGCGGAAATTCTTCTTACACTTTCTTTATTGGTGTGAAATCATCAGTATTAGCAGATTTAAAATGGGATAAAAACAAACCACCAGATAGAAGATTATTTTAAAATTATGAAACATATAATTACAACCTCAAAGGCGCCACAACCAATTGGGCCTTACAATCAGGCAGTACTGGTTGGAAACACATTGTATACCTCAGGTCAGATTGCCTTGCATCCGGAAACAGGAAAACTTATTATGGATTCTATTGAAGACGAAACAACGCAAGTAATGGAGAATATGAAAGCTGTTCTTGAGGCTGCAGAAATGAGTTTTGAAAACGTTGTGAAGACTTCAATTTTTATTTCTGATATGGAGAACTTTGCAAAAATTAATTCAGTTTACGGAAAATATTTTGACGATGCTACCGCTCCTGCGAGAGAAACGGTAGAGGTAGCTAACCTTCCAAAATATGTCAATGTTGAAATAAGTATGATTGCTATAAAATAACAAAAAGCCTGATTTCAAATCAGGCTTTTTGCAATATCGGTTTGACTGTAATTATACCGTAGCGGCATATTCAACTAAGTCAATAATTTTTGTAGAATATCCCATTTCATTGTCATACCAAGAAACAAGTTTCACAAAGTTATCATTC